>CALWUZ010000201.1 GCA_944384845.1 uncultured Clostridia bacterium | reverse complement strand
GCTGCGAAATTAACCGTCTTGAGATTGAAGAGGGCGAGGCTGAAATTGTTCGTATGATATTCAATAAATTCCGCTGCGACGGTTACGGTTCATATCGCATAGCTCAGATTCTTAACGATGCAAAGGTAAAAACACATAAGGGCAGTCAATTTCAAAGCACCACTATCTTAAGAATACTTCGCAACAAAATCTATACGGGGTATCTTATATCTGGCGATGCAATATCGCCGTATATTCCCGAACTTCATATTATAGATAGTGAAGAATTTGAGTCGGTTCAGTTTATTTTGAATCAGAGAAGCCGCAAGGACGAGGAAAAGCGTCAGATTGCTATGAACACTAAGGGCAAAGCAATGCTTTCAGGTAATATTTTTTGTGCACACTGCGGGCATAGGCTTACAACCATTTGTTATCAGGACAAATATGAGCGCAGGGACGGTACTGTAAATATAACCAATATTATTAAGTATTCGTGTTATCATAAAAGCAGAAAACTTTGCGAGTGCGACGGCGCTACAACTTACCGTGCGGATCAGGTTGACGCGATTGTTTCAGAGTTTATGAGGAATTTGTTTGAAATGCTTAAAAGTTCGCCGGACGAAGAGCTGCTTGAAAGAGCGTTTAGGAGGCAAAACGATGCCGACAGAGCCAATCGGAAAAAGGCTGAGCAGGATTTGCAGAAGTCCTGTGTGCAGCTTGAGGAATTACAGCTTGAAATCGGCAGAAGTCTGACAGGTGACAGCATTTTCTCAAAAGCCGACCTTTCAACCGCAATCCAAAGCTTAAAGCTGCATATTGATGAGTGTAAAAAGCAACTTTCGGAGTTTGAGGTTAAGGAAGAACAGGGAAGGGATGCGCTCGAAAAATTCAGACCCGCTTTCAGCAGATTTAAAAGTTGGGCAGAAGAATTTGATAATGCAACGCTGGAGCAAAAGAAAATGATAGCCGGTCAGCTTTTCAAACGGGTGGAAGTAGGACGAAACTATAAGATACATATTGTAATGAATATGACTTACAGACAGTTCTGCGAGCAATGGCAGGAAACTTCGGAACTTTCGGCAGTGTAAAGGCTCTTTTTGACTGAACTAAATGGGTATAAAAAAATAAAAACCGGAAACAAGCCTTTCCGGTATGTATATGCTACGAATGGTAGAGCATGCGGCTGTTAACCGCAGGGTCGTAGGTTCGAGTCCTACAATAGGCGCCATGAAAGCATGAAGAAAAAGATGCATGCCGAAAAACCCCGATAAATTCGGGGTTTTTCGCGTTTTTCGGAAAGATTTTTTAATGATAGTTTTATAGATGCAAACGGCACTTTTTCAGCATTTTTTCGACTCGAACCTACGAAAGCCCTTTTACCGACATTTTTTCACGAATTATATATGTTTTTATAATCCGACCGATAGAACTAAAAAATCTATCGGTCTTTTTTATTTTTCGGGCTGTGCCTATTTTAAGGCGCAGCCTTTTAATATATATATGAAAAAAGAAAGCGAGGATCAAAATGAAAAAATGTACCGACTTAAATTCAGTAAAAGAGGTTGCAAGGTGTCTTTTGTATACCGATGTTCACAGAGTTGAAAATTATCCGTTTTTAGTTAAACACCCGTTTACAGATTCTGCCTTTGCAACCATAGTGAAAAATCCGGATAAGGTTACGGAAAACGAAGTAATAAATATTCTTGAAAGTGAAAGCAACCTTAACCGCTGGCGGGAATATGTAGCCAGACGGATAGATTCGGCGGACAGCGCATATGAAATATATTGCCGCATAACAAAACCGTATAGGCTGACATTTTTGAAATATGCGGGACGGTATCTTTCGGAAAAGGATTTCGCCGAAATGCTGTGCTCGGCTTGGATTACTTCCGAAAATCCCAACAGCGATGCCAATGTAAGCCAATCGGAGCTGCTGCGGATGTTCAGGAGCGCAGATAAATTCCTGCTTATGACAGCCGAGGAAAGAAAACGGCTGAACGAGCTTGACAATCCGGTTACGGTATACCGAGGGGTGACGCCGTATAACGCGAAATCCGTAAAGGCAATGTCTTGGACACTGGATTATGAAAAGGCTTTGTGGTTTGCAAAACGCTTTGATTCGGACGGAACGGTATATACCGCCGAAATAGAAAAATCAAATATACTTGCGTTATTTGACGGCAGGGATGAATCGGAAATAGTTGTTGAACCCGCATATCTTTTAAATATTGAAGAATATGAGGAAGAAAATATCGGGTTTTTATTGACATAACAGGAGGGAAAAATATGTTACAAAAGGAATTGATTAAACGGCTCAAAGGCAAGTATGAAACCAAGATGGATGACAAAGGATGGCTGAATGTTTCCTCAGACGGCATCCCTCTTTGCCGAGTGAAATACAACGGCAACTGCATTATAAATGACGATGAAAATCTGTCGGATGAATACCGTGAAAAAATTGCGGATATACAGGATGAAGTGCTGACGGTTCGGGAATATATAGGACTTTACGAACGCGCGCCGCAGATGAAAGCTGCCGGTGTTACTGAATACAAACAACTTGCTTCTTTCGGAGATACTGTATTGGCGGCAACATACAGTGAAAATAACGGATTTATGTTTGTTACATGGCGGCAAAGCAATGATGGCAGCTCGGTGTGTTGGGGAGATTACACAACCAACTACGAATGTGCTAAAGAAACATTCGCCATGCGTTCGGGGCTTATAGGCGAACACAGGCTGTTTACCGAGAAAGAATCGGCGGACCTTTATCGTTGTGTGGATTTCGCAATAGCCAACTGCGAAACGCTGACCTATGAGCAGGAACGGCAGTTGGATAACCTCCGAGAAAAGCTTACGGACGG
>CALWUZ010000200.1 GCA_944384845.1 uncultured Clostridia bacterium | reverse complement strand
GTTCATAGCTGCCTGCCGTTTCCTCGATTTTGTTTTCGTTTATCCTGCCGACAGCATAGTCAATTCCCATTTCCTTGGCAAGCGTCCACTGCTGCGGCACTTCAAGCCGTAAAATATCCGCGATTTTCATAAAGCCGCCCCTTAATGTAATTTATTTATTTTTAATCTGAAAACCGGTTTGCCCGGTATTTCGGTACGCATACTCCAAACCGCACCCGACAGAGGAAATCTTCTGAAATCTCCGCCGCGGTCGGCAGTAGTTATATACAGGGTTTTGTAATCATCTCCGCCGAAGGCACAGCAGGTTACGTTATTTGCCGGCACTGAATATTCCCCTGTCAGTCTTCCATCCGGACTGATGCATACAACTTTTTCACCGCCCCATACTGCCGTCCAAAGATTGCCGGCAGAATCTATTGTCATACCGTCCGGCGCTCCGTGGCTGTATGTGAAAAAATTCCGCCGGCTTGAAAGCTTTATAGGAATTTTTCCGTCACGGACAATCTCAAGCACATCGGTTGTACCTTTATATGTATCGTTATAATAAAAGCGGTTTCTCGCTAAATCCCAGTCAAGACCGTTTGAATTACCGACCCCGGACAGCAGCTTAACCATTTCGCCGTCCGTCTCCATCAAATAAAAGGCTCCGGAAAAATTCTTGCTGATAGTGCCTATGTAGAGCCTGCCGTCAGGTCCGGCCTTGCCGTCGTTAAAACGAATACCTTCCATTTTAAAAGGTTTATTAAGCTTTTCAGGCGTTCCGCCCGTAAGCATATAAACGCCGCTCTGCATTCCGAGAATAATTTCTCCGCTCTGTCCTAAAACAACACACCCTGCCTGTTCAGGCAGTACCGTATCCGAAACCGCACCCGAGGATACATCTAATCTTCGGAGCCGCTTTCCGTTCAGGTCTACATAATACAGACACCTGCTGCGGTCATCCCATACAGGGCTTTCGCCTAAAACAGACAATGCGTCAGTCACAAGCTCTAAATGGCTGTATATAAGGCGTTCACCACTCAATGCATAAAATTCACAAAAAATATTTACAATACAGAATTATTCTGTGGTTTTCATTATATAAGATATTATTTTGTTTGTCAAATAATTTCAATATATGAAATTATTGCTCAAAAAAATCCCGCAGCCCTTTAAGGGCGCGGGATTAAAGCCTTTTGACAATATTTTATTCCGTTGAAAATATAAAATTTTTTATGTTTAAGACTTAAAAAAAAATAATAATTTCATATGCCGAAACAAAAACAGGCTTTCTCAGCCCAAAATTTATTTGAAAGCACAATAAAAACGAAAAATATTTTCGAGCGTCTTTTCAAGGTCAGCCGCCGCAGTTTTTTTAAGCTCCTCAAAAGGCAAATTAGCATTTAAAATATTAAATACGGCGACTATCCCGGTTTCATATACCTCTTGACCGTATTCTGCGGTGTTACCCGCCAATACCGCAAGCGGCACTCCGGCAGCCTTTGTATGTGCGGCAATTCCTATGGGTACCTTGCCGTTAAGGCTTTGCCGGTCAAATTTACCCTCTCCGGTTATTACTAAATCAGCACCGCAAAGCAGCCTGTCAAAACCGGTCACATCAAGCATAAGCTCTATGCCCGATGTCACTTGACAGCTGCACAAGCTTAAAATTGAAACCAATATTCCTCCTGCCGCGCCTGCGCCTGCCATCCGGGCAGCGGCTTTGCCGGTAACCGAAAAAAGCTTTTCTGCATAATTGCGGAGTCCTTTGTCCAAAATATCGCAGGCGGCTTTATCTGCTCCTTTCTGCGGCGCAAAAACATATGCCGCGCCGTTCGGACCGAACAAAGGATTATCCACATCGCATGCAACAATAAATTCGCATTCCGCAAGCGCCGGATCAAGCCCGGTCAAATCTATTTCGGCAATTTCGGAAAGAACAGCTCCGCAGGCGCGAAGCTTCTGACTGCGTGAATCATAAAAAGCAGCGCCCAATGCTTCGGCTATACCCGATCCTCCGTCTGTTGTTGCACTGCCTCCCAGACCCAAAATTATTTTTCGGCAGCCTTTTGACAAGGCGTCTTTTATCAAAAGCCCTGTTCCGTAGCTTGAAGCCGCCAATGGGTCTTTCCTGTCCTCAACCAGCGTAATTCCCGAAGCCGCAGCCGTCTCTATAACAGCGGTTTTACCGTCGGGAAGCAGCGCATATGGAACGTTTATTTTTCTGCCCAGCGGATCTTCGGTATTTGCATATATGCGTTTTCCGCCAAGTGCGTATAAAAAAGTATCTGCCGTACCTTCTCCGCCGTCAGCAATAGGGATTTTACAAACCTCTGCATCAGGAAGAATACGGTTTATAACCTTTTCAGCAATATCACAGAACTCTGTACTGCTTAAGGTGCCCTTGAAGGAATCCGGAGCTATCACAATTCGTTTCATAATTAACACCTCATAAAAAATTACTGTAATATAAAATTTATTCCGTCTCTGGAGGTATGTGATTTCAGTCGGCTTTTCATTTCCGAATGCAAAAAATTTAAAGAAGCATTTTTCCTGTAAGCTCCGCCAGTGTGGTCTCTCCCCAGCTATAATTAGTAAGATAGCTGCCCTTGAAAAGCCGGGAGTACTCTTCCTTTCCGGAAAGATAATCGTAAAGATCGCATTCCACCTTTTCGGTCACCAGCCGGCGCTTGCCGTCCACCGACTCTATAATATCCGAAATACCGTATTCCTCCAAAATATTCTTAAGCCTAAGCGCCACCTTGCGGTAACGCGCGAGAGTAACCGAGTTTACCGGTTCATCCTCCCAAAGAAAGCTGATTGCTTCCTCAGAGGAAACATACCCGCCGCGCCGGTCGACAAGCAAGGCAAAAAGCTCCTTTGATTTCTGGCTGCGGAAAGCAATCGGTCTGCTGTTTACAAAAACATCGAAGTAGCCAAAGGTACGGATTCGTACTTCGCGCTTTCCCTCAGTTAGTGACAAAGAAGCTTCCGGTCTGTCATCTACGTTATAGAGCATTACGTAAAAGCGCGAGCTCTTACCGGAATACTTCTGTGAACAAACGGCTTTTATCCTGCGGTATGCGTTTTTAGTTATGTCAAAATACGAAAATTCCGCTTCTCCGGTGGAAAAAAGCTTTTTAATATCATTGTAATTAAGACCGCTCTGGGAAATAAAATCTTTTACGGAGCGTTTTTTTTCAGCCAATGCCGACCATTCCTCTTTTGTATAGCCGAAGAAGCTGCGCACATTATCGCTGGTGTAGAGCGGTTTAACTTTATCATCCTCTACCTCAAAAGCGATGATTCCCTCGGTAAAGCGAAGCATAAGGTCATTTACGCCTTTAAGAGTGATATTTTCGCTTTTAAGCTCGTCTGTATCCTTCTCATCGGGAATATTGCGGCAGCAGAACAGGCTTACTGACGAATCCATCTTTAAAAATATTCCGCTGTATGTCCGGAGTTTCCCTTTTGACGACATAGCTCTGTAGGTTATTACCGGAGGCTTTGAATCGGCTTCCTCAAGGCTTTGATTGTAAAAAGCACTGAAATAGTCCCTTACCCGTTCGCGGTCCTCGTCACACACGGTGCCGACAATCCATTTTTCAGTAGCATCTTTCATGCTCATCGGAATATTTTCGAGCCACCTGAAAACCGCCGAATTGTGACCGAAAAGACACTTCACGGTATTATCAGAGCGGTTATATTCAAAAATCTTGTCATAAACCTCGGAAAGCGCCTTTATATATCGCTCAGTTTCCTTTTCTTTTTTTAAATTATGCTGCTCGGTCACATCCATACAGACGCTCTGAAACTCTTCTCTGCCGTGCTCGTTAATACATTTCGTTATCCAGCCGAAAAGACGCGCCTTGGTTCCGTCGCAGCGAAGCACGGTCATATCGCCTGCCGCCGGCGCGCCGCTTGTATACACGCGGTTAAGGTATACGGAAAACCTCCTCCGTTCCTCCATAGGTATCATCAAAAAAATATTGCCTTTATACATATCAAGATAATTAAGCTCACCGTCCTTTATCTCAGGCAGGCGCAGGAACTCCATCATCTGTTTGTTCATATATGTAATTTCAGGCTGCTTTTCACAGGTGTATCTGAGAAATCCGAAAGGAACGGTACCGTTTAAAAGCTGTAAACCGGCTATTTCATTTTTAGCCGCCGTAATATCGGTCAGCACCGAGCAGCCGGCAAGCGTTCCGTCGTCAAGCCGGCGCACGGACACGGTGTCGCTGACATAAATAACGCCGCCGTTCTTTTTCAAAATACGGTACTCTGCCGAAAGGGTCTGTTCTCCGGTTTTCAGCTTATGTATAAACGCCGTATAAAGCTTTTTATCGTCCGGATGCACAATAGCCGAATAAAGATCCTCACTTTCACTTAAAAGCTCATTTTTCTCATATCCGAGCATATCGCAAAGATTACGGCTTACAAAGCACAAATGTATGGGGTCTGTCAAAATATACTGATGATAACCGCTGATGCCTCGGTCTAAAATTTCTCCGGTGTTTTCGGGGGTATTCTTCATAATAAAACAGCGTCTCCTTACAGGCGGTGCTTTTAAGCTCCGCATAGCGTTGTAGAGAAAATTGACTGACTTATTATATCATATTACTCAATAAAGTGCAATCAGTCTCATACAACCCGCCGGTAAGAGACGCTTATCAAATTATCCGCGGCGCCTGAGCACCGCTTTTTTTATTTTTCCGCTTATAGTTTTGGGCATTTCATCAACAAACTCCACTATCCGTATCCATTTATACTCGGCAAGCTTGCTGTTGCAGAATTCCTTTATCTCAAGCTCCAGCTCCTTAGATGAAAAATAACCCGGCGCAAGAACTATTACCGCTTTAATCGCCTGACCGCGAAGCGTATCCGGCACGCCGATAACCGAGCATTCCGCCACTGCTGGATGCTCCGCAAGCACGTTTTCCACTTCATATGGTCCTACGCGGAAGCCGCCGGTTTTTATTATATCGTCAAAACGGCCGTGGAACCAGTAAAGCCCGTTTTCATCACGGTATGCCGCGTCGCCGGTATGGTAAACCCCGCCGCGCCAAACGCGTTCAAACTGCTCATCGTTGTCAAGATAGCCGCAGAAAACGCCGGGCTGTCTTCCGCTTTCGGGCGGAACTATTACAACCTCACCTATCCTGCCGTCCTGCACAGGCTCGCCGTTTTTGCCCCGAAGCTCTATATTATAAAGAGGCGAAATCGTACCCATCGAGCCTTCGACCGGCTTGCTGCCCTTGAAATTCGCCATAAGCAGCGTCGTTTCGGTCTGTCCGTAGCCCTCACAGAGGTCAAGTCCCGTACGCTCAGTAAATTTGCGGAACACCTCCGGCGCCAGCATTTCGCCCGCGGTTGTCGCGTGCTTTAAGGTCGGCATTTCGGGAATGCCCTTGCGCACAAGATAACGGTAGACTGTGGGCGGCGCGCAGAAAGAGGTAACTCCGTAGCGGTTGATAACCGAGGTGAGCTGTTTAGGGTCAAAATTATCAAAATCGTAAACCATAACGGCGCTTCCGACAAGCCACTGTCCGTAGAGCTTGCCCCAGGATGCCTTTGCCCAGCCTGTTTCGGCAACCGTAAAATGCAGACCTCCGTCCTCTGCCTGCTGCCAGTATTTAGCGGTCACGATATGCGCGAGAGGATAGCTGTTGTCATGGATTACACCCTTGGGATAGCCTGTGGTGCCTGAAGTAAAATAAAGCATCATCGGGTCGGTGACAAGCGTCTTTACCCTTTCAAGCTCATCGCCGGCAAGCTCGACCGCCTTTGTCAGATTCTCAAAGCCCGGCACGTCAGCCTGAACGCACCAGAGCTTTGCTTTGGCTTTGCACTGCTCAAGCGCCGTTTTCACCCGCTCCGGAACACCGTTCTGCGAGGTGCAGACAATGGCCTTCGCGCCTGACGCCTTTATCCTGTAAACAAAATCGCTTACGGTCAGCATATGCGTAGCGGGTATCATCACCGCGCCCAGCTTGTGCAGCGCAACCGCCGCGAACCAATACTCGTAATGCCTTTTCAGCACAAGCATTACCCGGTCGCCGCGTTTTATTCCGGCGGCTTTAAAGACATTGGCAGTCTTGTTGCTGTATTTTTTTACGTCGGCAAAGGTAAAAATATGCTCCTCATTTTCGGTATTGCACCAGACTAATGCCCTCTTGCCGGGTTCGGCAGAAGCCACCGCGTCTACAACATCGTAGCCGAAATTAAAATCATCCGGATAATTAAGCGTAATTTTTTTAAGTGCGCCGGACTCATCCGTAAGCTCGGTGCAAAATTTCTGATATATACTCATACCTGCTCACCGACCTTCGCGGTCACGCCGATACGGCGGAAACGCTCATACCTCTTGCCTATCAAATCCATATCGCCCGAAAGCTCCTTAAGCTCGCCGATGAGCAGCGCGCGTATACGGTCGTAAAACTCCTTTTTGCCGATATCGTTTTCAGAAAGAATTTTCTCTACAACTCCGAGGCTCTTAGCATCCTCCGCAGTAAGCTTAAGACTTGCCGCAGCCGATTCGGCCTTTGAGGAATCCTTCCAGAGTATGCTCGCGCAGCCCTCCGGTGAAATCACCGAATAGACGGCGTTCTGCAGCATCCAGACGCGGTCCGCCACGGCAAGCGCAAGAGCTCCGCCGCTGCCGCCCTCGCCTATAAGCACTGATATAACCGGAACACAGAGGGTAGTCATCTCAACAAGATTTTCGGCAATCGCCTGACCCTGTCCGCGTTCCTCCGCGCCGATACCGCAGTAGGCGCCCGACGTATCAATAAAGCAGATTACCGGTCTGCCGAATTTTTCAGCCTGCTTCATAAGGCGGAGAGCCTTGCGGTAGCCCTCCGGATGAGGCGCGCCGAAATTACGGTAAGCGCGGTCCTTAGCCGTATGCCCCTTTTCAATGGCAATAACGGTGACCGGCTTCTCATCAAGCCACGCGATACCGCCGACGACAGCCGGATCATCTGCAAAGCGCCGGTCTCCATGAAGCTCCGTAAAGCCTTTGAATATACGTCTTATATAGTCGAGTCCCGTGGGTCTCGCGCTGTCGCTTGCGAGCTTTACCCTTTCATAAGGCGGCATGCTCATACAATCTCTCCCCGATCGTGCATTTTAAGCAGCTCGGTCAGCAGTTTTTTCTGTTCTGACCTCGCCGCTATTGCGTCTATAAAACCATGCTTTAAAACAAACTCCGCTTTCTGAAATTCCTTGGGCAGAGTTTTCCTTGTAGTCTGCTCTATTACGCGCGCTCCGGCAAAACCAACCGTAGCTCCGGGCTCGGCAAGAATAATATCCGCTTCCATCGCGAAGCTTGCAGTAACCCCCCCGGTGGTGGGATCGGTAAGCACTGAGATATACAGCAGCCCCGCGTCGCTGTGCCGCTTTACCGCCGCGCTGGTTTTAGCCATCTGCATAAGCGAGAGCAGACCTTCCTGCATTCTGGCTCCGCCTGACACGGTAAACCCTATAACCGGAAGCCTGTGCTCCACAGCGTATTCAAAAAGCAGGGCTATTTTTTCGCCTACGGCACTGCCCATGCTGCCCATCATAAAATAGGATTCCATAACAAAAAGGCAGCAGCTCTGCCCGCCGACTGCGGCGGTGCCGCATATCACAGCCTCGTCCTCACCGCTTGCAGTCTGCACGGTTTCAAGCTTATCCCGGTAGCCGGGAAAATCAAGCGGATTGCCGGACACTATATCCGAAAACATTTCGTTAAAGCTGCCCTTATCCGCCACCAGCTTTATACGCTGGCGCGCCTTCATACGGAAGTGATACCCGCAGGAGCATACAAGATTGTTTGCCCAAAGCCGGCTTAAGGGTATATCCTTATGACAGTTGGGACAGTTTTTTTCCGGCTCGCCCTCGTCCTGCTGCACCGGCGCGGAGCTTCTGCCGCCCTCCTCAAGCTGATTTCTCGGTTTTAAAAAATTAATCAATGCCATAATTGCGTCACCTGTTACCCATAAATGTAAGGTCATAATCTCCCGATGTAAAGCGTTCGTCCTCGATTATGCTGAGCTGCTCCTCGATGTTGGTAGGTATTCCCCTTATCACCAGCTCACAGAGCGACGCCCGCGCCTTTCTGAGCGCCTCCTCGCGCGTCGCCGCGAAAACCACCAGCTTGCCGAGCAGCGAATCGTAATACGGGGTTACGGTAGTGCCCTCTATAAGACTTGTGTCAAACCTGACCGAGGGACCTCCCGGAACATGCAGCATTTCAAGCCTGCCGCAGCTTTTTGCGTTTATGCGGCACTCTATCGCCGATCCGCTCAGGCGTATATCCTCCTGCTTAAAGCCGATAGGTATACCCGCAGCGATTCTTATCTGCCATTTTACAATATCTATGCCGGTAAGCATTTCGGTAACGCAGTGCTCTACCTGAAGGCGGACATTCATTTCCATAAACCAGAAATTTCCGTCCCTGTCCAAAAGAAATTCCAGCGTTCCTGCGCCGACATAGCCTATCTTTTTTACAGCCTCGACCGCGCGCTCCATTATCTCGGCGCGCCGGTCCGCACTTACCGCCGGAGAGGGCGTTTCCTCTATAAGCTTTTGATTGCGGCGCTGAAGCGAACAGTCCCTGTCGCCGAGGCAGACGGCTCCGCCGTGCTCGTCGGCAAGTATCTGCAGCTCAACATGCCTTGCGGGAAAAATGTACTTTTCAAGGTAAACGCTGCCGTCGCCGAAAGCGCTCAGTGCTTCTGAGGTTGCCTGAAGATAGGCCTCTTCAAGATCGCCGGGCGCTCTTATAAGCCGTATTCCTCTTCCGCCGCCGCCGGCGCAGGCCTTGAGCATTACGGGGTAGCCTATCTCGTCTGCCGCCTTTTTAGCCTCCTCGGCGGAGGTCACCGCCTTTGTACCCGGAATAACCGAAAGACCGGCGCCCTTAATAAGCTCCTTTAAAGCCGCCTTGTCGCTGAGCCTTTCCATGCTTTCGGGCTGAGGTCCTATAAAAACCAGACCGTTTTTTCTGCAAAGGCGGGCAAAGTGCGCGTTTTCGGAGAGAAATCCGTATCCCGGATGTATCGCCTGGGCTCCGGCGAGTATCGCGGTGCTGATTATCTGATTTTCGTTAAGATAGCTTGACGACGCCTCCGACGCTCCGATGCAGTAGCTTTGATCAGCCAGAGCGACATGGAGTGCGTTTCTGTCCGCTTCTGAATACACCGCCACAGTCGCCACGCCCATCTCCTTGCAGGCGCGTATTATACGGACGGCTATTTCGCCGCGGTTTGCAATAAGTATTTTGGAAAACATTTTTACTCACCCGTTATCGCAAAGGAAAACTCCGCGGATACGCACAGCCTGCCCTCTACGGATGCGGTTCCTTCGGCGAAATAAAAGGGATGCTTCGCTCTTTTTATGCGGCACTGTGTTTCCACCGTGTCACCCGGTCTTACGGGAGAGCGAAATTTAACGTTGTTAAGCCCGGTATAAACCGGAAGCTTTCCCTCGCTTATTTTATCCTGCATAAGCACGCAGGCTGACTGCGCTAGGATTTCACAGAGAATAACGCCCGGAACAATAGGATTGCCGGGAAAATGTCCTTTAAGAAAAAACTCGTCGCCCTTTACGGTATAATGAGCGACGGCGGTGCCGTCCCTGTTTTCCGCGTCGTCGATAAGCAGCATATTATCCCTGTGAGGGAGTATCTTCATTATCTCTTCTCTGTTCATAGCTTTACCTCTTGATACGGAACAGCTCGGTGCCGTACTCAACCACCTGTCCGTTTGTAACGCATATTTCGGAAATTACGCCGTCCTCCTCGGCGGAAATCTCGTTCATAAGCTTCATCGCTTCGACAATACAAAGCGTCTGACCCTTTTTCACGCGGTCTCCTATTGAGACATACGGCTCCGCGTTTTCTGCAGCGGCGGCGTAAAAAACTCCTACAAGCGGCGATCTCACGCTTATATAGTCGGTGTTTTCCGCCGTCTTTTCGGAAGCCGCGGGCGCCAAAGGCGCAACCGTCTCGCGCGCCGGCGCCGAAGGAGTGCGTTCAAGACGCACGGTCTTATTTTCCTCGGTTATTTCAAGACCTGTAAGACCGAGCTCCTTCATAAGTCCCGCGTATTTACGAATATCTGCATCGTTCATAGCTGCACCTTCCTGAAAGCAAGACACGCGTTATGACCGCCGAAGCCGAGAGAATTCGACAGTGCAAGATCTATTTCCGCCTTTACCGCCGTATTTGGTACGCAGTTAAGGTCGCACGCCTCGTCCTGCTCATTTAGATTTATTGTCGGAGGAATTACAGATTCGTTCAGCGCCATTATGCAGGCAAGCGCCTCCACAGCCCCCGCCGCGCCGAGCATATGCCCCGTCATTGACTTTGTAGAGCTTACATATGCCTTCTTCGCCGCACCGCCCAGAGCGTTTTTGATAACCATAGTCTCAACCGAATCGTTCATCGGCGTGCCTGTGCCATGGGCGTTTACATAAACTCTGTCTGCGTCTGTATAACCCGCCTCGCGCATCGCGTCAAGC
>CALWUZ010000199.1 GCA_944384845.1 uncultured Clostridia bacterium | reverse complement strand
GCCGATTATATCCCAAATATGAACAATAGTCAAATTTTTTTAAAAATATGGTGACATCCGATGTAAAAAATGGTATACTTAATTATATATGTCTGAGCTTTGGGAGGCTGTAAATTTGAAGCTGCTTGCGATAGACGGCAATAGCATAATAAACCGCGCTTTTTACGGTATAAGACTGCTCACCACCAAGGATGGGAAGTATACAAACGCGGTTTACGGTTTTATAAATATCTTAAATAAGCTTACCGATTCGGAAAAGCCGGACGGGATAGCCGTGGCGTTCGACCTTAAGGCGCCGACCTTCCGGCACAAAATGTATTCAGGCTACAAGGCCGGCAGAAAGGGCATGCCCGAAGAGCTTGCCGGTCAGCTTCCGGTAATGAAGGAATGGCTGACTCTTGCCGGCTGCACCTGCGTCGAGTGCGAGGGCTATGAGGCGGACGATATTCTGGGAACGCTGGCCCGTCTCTGCGAAAAAAGCGGCAGCTCCTGCGTTATAGCCACGGGTGACCGTGATTCCCTGCAGCTTATATCCGACAGCACACGGGTGCTTCTCGCGGCGACAAGGTCGGGAAAGCCCGAAATTGTAAATTACGATAAAGAAGCCCTTTTCGACAAATACGGACTGACGCCTGAGGAAATGATTGAGTTGAAAAGCCTTATGGGCGATTCGTCCGACAATATCCCCGGTGTTGCCGGAGTAGGCGAAAAAACGGCTGCCGACCTTATTTCCCGCTTTCACAGCATCGATTATATATATAAAAATCTCGATGCGCTCGACATAAAGGAGAGCGTCCGCAAAAAGCTTGCCGAGGGCAGAGAAAGCGCATTTTTAAGCCGTGAGCTCGGCACTATATGCCGTGAAGCCCCGATAGACAAAAATATTGAAAGCTATAAAGCAAAGCCGCCCGAAACGGCAGGGCTTGCCCGGCTTATGACAAGGCTTGAATTTTTCAGCCTGATGAAGAAAATGGGCATTACGCCCGACAGCAGCCCCGCAACGGAGACCGAAGCCGTCTCGGCAGGCAAAAAATTCGTCCGCGCCGAAGAAGACGCTCCGGTATCGGATAACAAGGCGGATATTTACGCCGAAAACGGCGGCTTTGCCGCGGTTTCCGGCGGCAGGGTCTTTAAAATCAGCGAAAAGTACGCTGAAGAGCTGCTAAACGACGGCGGAGTTAAAAAAAGGGTTTACGACTATAAAAGCCTATACAAAAGCCATCCGCTTGTCGAAGGCGTTGTATTTGACGCTATGCTGGCGGCATATCTCTGCAACCCCTCCGCGTCCTCTTATTCGGCGGAGCGGCTTATTCAGGAATATGCCGCCGCTCCCGAAATTGAAGGCGAGGCGGACGAACTCCTGAAAAACGCCTGTCTTTTCTCGCTTTGCTGCGACAGTCTCCAAAAATCGCTTGACGAGACCGGTCAGAGCAGACTGCTCGGCGAAATCGAGCTTCCCCTGGCAAAGGTTCTAGGCGATATGGAGATTTGCGGCTTTTCGGCGGACCCGGAGGGGCTGAAGACCTTATCGGACGAGCTTAAGACCCGCATAGAGGTAATAGAAAAGGAAATTTACGGTCTTGTCGGCTACGAGTTTAACCTTAATTCTCCGAAGCAGCTCGGAACCGCGCTTTTTGAAAAGCTGGGTCTTCCGGCAAAAAAGAAAACCAAAAGCGGCTACAGCACGGGGGCGGAGGTTCTTGAAAGCCTGCGCTACGCACATCCGGCGGTAGGGCTTCTGCTTGAATACCGTCAGCTTTCCAAGCTTAAGTCAACCTATGCCGACGGCCTGCGTGACTGCATAGCTGAGGACGGAAGAATACACTCAACCTTTAACCAGACCGAGACAAGAACGGGGCGGATAAGCTCTCTTGAGCCGAATCTTCAGAACATTCCCGTCCGCACCGCCGAGGGCAAGCGGCTCCGCAGATATTTTACCGCGCCTGAAGGCAGGGTTTTATGCGACGCGGATTATTCACAGATAGAGCTGCGGGTGCTCGCGAGCATATCGGGCGATAAAAATATGATAGAGGCTTTCGGCTCCGGAACAGATATTCACACCGTCACCGCGTCGCAGGTTTTCGGTATGCCGGCGGATATGATTACTCCTGAGCTGAGAAGCCGCGCAAAGGCGGTAAACTTCGGAATTGTATACGGCATCGGCGCCTTTTCCCTTTCAAAGGACATCGGCGTTTCCCGCGCCGAGGCGGACAGATATATAAAGAGCTATCTCGCCGCCTATCCGGCTGTGGCAAAATATATGGAAAACACCATAGCCGCCGCCAAGCGCGACGGATACGTCACTACAATGTACGGCAGGCGGCGCTGGCTGCCTGAGCTTTCAAACTCCAACCGCAATCTGGTGGCGTTCGGAGAGCGCGTAGCGCGCAACGCGCCTATACAGGGAACCGCAGCGGATATAATAAAAATAGCTATGATACGCGTTTTTGACCGCCTCGCCGCCGAATATCCGACAGCAAAGCTCATCTTGCAGGTACACGACGAACTTATAGTAGAGTGCGACGAAAAGGACGCCGAAAAAATATGCCTGCTGCTTGAAAACGAAATGGAAAACGCGGCGCACCTTGCGGTAAAGCTTACCGCCAAGGCGCACTCAGGAAAAACATGGCTTGAGGCGAAGGAATAATGAATATATTGTTTGTATGTACCGGAAACACCTGCCGAAGCCCTATGGCGGAGGGATATCTCCGCTCAAAGGAGCTTTCCGGCGTGAACGTGTCAAGCCGCGGACTTACAGCGGACGGCTCGCCCGTCAGCGCCAATTCGGCGGCTGTTATGAAAGAAGCCGGAATAGACATAAGCCGGCACGTTTCCCGTCAATTAACCGACGGCGATATATCCGCCGCGGATAAAATAATCTGCATGTCCCCCTCTCACGCGGCGGTACTTTTAAGCGCCGGAGTGCCTAAAGAAAAGCTTTCGGTTTTAGGGGGAGGCATTCCTGACCCGTTCGGAGGAAGCATAGAGATTTACCGCAACTGCCGCGATCTGATTTTCAGTGCAGTCGACAGGCTGGCAGATCAGGGCTTTTTCGGGAATATCCGCATAGTCCCGCTTGAGCCGAGGCATATTGCCGCGCTGACAAAGCTTGAAAAAATCTGCTTTTCGGAGCCCTGGTCAGCCGAGGGCATTACCGAGGCTTACAGAAGTGGCTCAAAATTCTTTGTTGCCGAAAACGACAGGCATATTATCGGCTACGCCGGCATAAAACCGGTAATAGACGAGGGCTATATAATAAACATCGCGGTTTTCCCCGCATACCGCAGACAGGGCGCGGCTACCGCCCTGCTTAATAAAATTTTTGATTTTGCCGCGGAAAACCGGCTCTCCTTTGTTTCGCTTGAGGTCCGGGCTTCAAATTCCGAGGCGGTCTCGCTTTATGAAAAGCTCGGCTTTAAGACCGAGGGCAGAAGAAAGGACTTTTATAAAAATCCGCGCGAGGACGCGCTCATTATGACAAAGAGGTTTAAATATTCAGATGAAAATACTAAGCATTGAAAGCTCCTGTGACGAAACCGCAGCGGCGGTGACTGAGGAACGCAGAGTGCTTTCAAATATTGTAGCCACGCAGATAGCAGAGCACCGTATATACGGCGGCGTGGTTCCCGAAATTGCCTCAAGGCGCCACACCGAGGCAATATCCGCCGTCTGCGCCGAGGCGCTCAGCCGCGCGGGAACTTCCTACGGCGATATTGACGCGGTGGCTGTAACCTTCGCCCCCGGTCTTATAGGAGCTCTGCTTGTGGGTGTAAACTTTGCCAAGGGACTTTCTCTCGCGCTCGGTAAACCTCTTATACCCGTTCATCATCTGCGCTCGCACATCGCGGCTAATTACATTTCAAATCCGGAGCTTAAGCCTCCCTTTCTCTGCCTGCTGGTTTCGGGCGGAAACACTGTTCTTGCCGAGGTTTCGGACTATACGAAATTCAAAATCATAGGAGGCACGCGGGACGACGCGGCGGGCGAATGCTTCGACAAAACGGCGAGAGCCCTGGGGCTTGACTATCCGGGAGGCGTGACGCTTGACAGAACGGCAACCTGCGCCGACAGTATAAAATATCCGCTGCCCTACCCTCAGGTATCCTCGGGAGAATTTGATTTCAGCTTTTCAGGTCTTAAAACAGCGGTAATGAACCTTGTCAACAATCTCTCCCAAAAAGGCGAAAAGCCTGACGTACCGGTGCTCTGCGCCACAGTGCGGCAAAGAGTCTGCGATATGCTTATCGATAAAACAATAGGCGCCGCGCTTAAATACGGATATAAAACCGTGGCGGTCGCCGGCGGAGTATCTGCCAACAGCGAGCTTCGCGTGCGTATGTCGGCGGAATGCTCGAAGCGGGGATTTGCTCTTTTTTATCCCGAGCTCAGGTACTGCGGCGATAACGCCGCCATGGTCGGGGTTCAGGCGTATTATGAATTTAAGGACGGAAACACCGGCGGCTCATCGCTTAACGCGGCGGCGACTCTGCCGATAGATTACAGATAGCACCGAAAGGACGCGGTATTATGGATAAAAAGCTTCTGCTCGTGGTAAATCCCTGCTCAGGCAGAGCGCGGATGAGAACCGAGCTTTTAAGAGTCGTGGAAACTCTCTCTGCGGCGGGTTATCTTGTCACGGTTTATCCGACAAAGCAAAG
>CALWUZ010000198.1 GCA_944384845.1 uncultured Clostridia bacterium | reverse complement strand
CGCGGTTACCGGTCTGCTTACTATGATGCTGGTTATAGAAATCGGTGTAAAATGGGCGTTCGGTGCTTATATTGCCGCCTCTGTCCTTATTTTCATATTTGCCGAGCCGGAAAGCAAGATAATGTATATCTGTCTGTTCGGATATTATCCTATACTCAAAGCCCTGATTGAGCGGATTAATAAGCCGGTGCCCGAATGGGCGCTTAAGCTTGCGGTTTTCAATGCGGCTGTAATCGGGATATACTTTCTGCTGTCAGGTATGTTCGGAATATCGTTTGAGGATTTTGAGACACTCGGAAAATACGGCGCCTATATATTTTTGGCGTTCGGCAATATTGTTTTTGTTATTTACGATATCGCCGTCTCGCGTTTGGCGGGTACTTATATATACAGAATACACCCGAAGATTAAACGTCTGCTTAAATCAGAAGACTGAACAATGCAAAATAAAAAAACCGCCGGCTCGCTTAGAAAAAGCGAGCCGGCGGTTTTTTATAATACCTTGCTTAAAAAATCCTTGAGCCGCGGGCTTTTCGGATTGCCGAACACTTCCTCCGGCGTACCCTGCTCCATTATTATACCCTGATCTATAAACAGCACACGGTCGGCAACCTCGCGCGCAAAGCCCATTTCATGGGTCACTACCGCCATAGTCATACCGTCGTTGGCAAGCGCCTTTATAACGTCAAGCACCTCACCGACCATTTCCGGGTCAAGCGCGGAGGTCGGTTCGTCAAAAAGCATAACGTCGGGCTGCATACACAGTGCGCGCACGATGGCGGCGCGCTGCTTCTGACCGCCCGAAAGCTGAGAGGGGTAGGCCTCCGCCTTGTCGTCAAGCCCGACACGTTTTAAAAGCGTCATAGCGCGGGCTTCGGCTTCCTTTTTTGTGGCTTTTTTAAGCTTTACCGGTGCGATGGTCATATTTTTCATAACCGTCATATGCGGAAAAAGATTAAACTGCTGAAAAACCATGCCCATTTTCTGCCTGTGAAGATTTATATCTGTTTTGGGGTCGGTAATATCCACGCCTTCAAAATAAATCTTACCGCCGGTAGGGTCTTCGAGAAGATTCAGCGTGCGCAGAAAGGTGGATTTGCCGGAACCCGACGGACCGATAATAACCACAACCTCGCCTTTTTTGATTTCCGCGTCGATTCCCTTTAAAACCTCAGTTTTGCCGAAGGATTTTTTCAGATCCCTTACCTCAATCAAATTATTTTCAGTGATCACTTTTTCTCAGCCTCTTTTCAAGCCTATTAAGTAAAAACGTTGCAAAAAGCACCAGCAGAAGATATATTGCAGCCAAGGTTAGATAAGGTACAAACGCGGTATAATAATCCGAAACTATCGCACGCGTTGCACGGGTAAGATCAAATACCGTGATAAAGCCCGCGACCGAGGTTTCCTTTATCATTACTATAAACTCGTTTCCGAGTGCTGGCAGAATGTTTTTTATTGCCTGCGGAAGAATGATTTTTATCATTGTTGAAGGGTAGTTAAGTCCTAAAGAGCGGCCTGCCTCCATTTGTCCCCGGTCGATTGACAATATGCCGCCGCGTATTATCTCCGCAACATATGCGCTGCTGTTAATTCCGAAGACCAGAATGGCAATGATAAGTGCTTTGTTGGGATTTCCACGGAAGGAGGAGGCAAAAATGCCGTAATATGCAAGCAAAAGCTGCACCATAACTGGCGTTCCTCTTATCACCGTAATGTAAACAGAGGCTATACCGTTTAATAGCTTTGCAAAAATGTTGTTGCGTGGTATTACCTTGAAAACAGCAACAAACGCGCCTAATACGATGCCGATGATTACTGCAATCGAGGCAATTATCAAAGTATTTTTGAGACCGTCGATCAGAAGGGTATATGCCGAATTTTCTATGTATATCGTATACAGCTTTTCAAAAAAACCGTCAAACAATTAATCACATCCCACTGCTTTGCAAAAATAACAAATTGCACCGCCCGATTTAAGACGGTGCAATTATTTTTAATTATTTAAGTTTGTATTGTTCAAGAAGATTATCGATGGTGCCGTCCTCTTCAAGCTCTTTTAAGGCGTCATTAACCTTTTTGAGCATTTCCTCGTCGCCCTTTTTAACCGCGATTCCGTACTGCTCAACGGTGAGAGCAATATCAATGGTTTTAATAGCGTCGGAATTTTGCGCAGCAGCTTCTTCAGCGGCCTTATTGTCCATTATAATGGAGTTAATTGTTCCGTTTTTAAGATCGTCGATAGCGTTGCTTAAATTATCGTAAATTTTAACATCTGCACCTTCAATGGCCTTGAAGCCCCATTCCTCATCACCCTGAGCATAGGACTGACCTGTAAAGCCGGAGCAAACGCCGATAGTCTGGTTTTTAAGCTGCTCGTCAAGCTCTTCCTTTGTGGTTCCCGTGTAATGAGTATCATCTTTAGCTACGATAAGTATTTGCGCCGCACCAGAATAATAAGGCTCGGAGAAATCGACCGACTTTTTACGCTTTTCGTTGATAGTAAGACCGGACACCGCAACGTCGCAGGAACCCTGCTCTACAGCATCAACAACTCCATCAAATTCCATATTGTCAATCCTGACATCGTCATAGCCCATTTTTTCGGCGACCGCTTTGATAAGGTCAATATCAAAGCCTGTCGCATTGCCGGATTTATCCAAGTATTCAAAAGGTTCAAATTCGGCGTTGGTAGCAACTATAAGCGTGTTTGCATTTGTGCCGCAGCCGCTGCATAGAGCTGCTATGAGAAGCGCGGAAACAAGGCTGATAATTTTTGTAAGCTTTTTCATAATGAAAACCCCTTTGAAATTATGAGTTTGAAGTCTAATATGGATTATAGCACCGTGCGGACGGATTGTCAACAGCTATTTGCATATTTATGATTGTTTTTTGAATAATTTTTAATTTTCTGTTGTATATACGGACTCACACACTGATTTAATGCAATAATATGCATAAAACTGCAGCCGATGAATATTTATTCATCAAAAAACGGAATGCGCGTTGATTTTAGTATCTTCCTTCAACTGATGCAGCAGCATTTTCAGTCTTTCGATATGCTCGTAAAAAAGCTCCTCCTCATCAGAGCGGCTGTACAGCAGAAGCGAGGAAAGCTCAAGCTCAATATCGTCTATTCTGTCGTGATTTACAAAAAAGGAAAGCGGCTTCTCATTATCTTCCCAAAGATGCTCGATTTTTTCTGCCGCTTGATATGCGTCTTTTCCGTCCCTGTAATCCTTTTCGCAAATCTCAACCAGTTCCCTTGCGTCATTGCAGGTATCCATAATATACGACTGGCTTGAAAAATAGGCTAATATTATCAATATAAGCAGAATTCCCGCCGGTATCAGTCGTTTCATTTGTCTTCCCTCATTTTAATAAGGGTGAAATTCTTCTGCCTGTCCATAGACAAAAGAAAAACATCCTTGATTTCAGTTTTATTTGCTTTAAGCTTTTCCTTAATTTCCGCCTCACTGATTTCCAATGCCTTGATCGACTGCTTAATCAGCCTTCCGTCGCTTATAACCGGAAGGGGAAGCGCGGCTGCTTCTTTTTTGAGACCGAGATCACCTGAGGTGGCGGGCTGGTCCGAGGATTTAAGAAGCACGCTTAAATTTCCGTTCACCTCAAGCACAGCATAGGCAACGGTTGAGATGTCGAAAACATTCTGTCCGCGCAGCAGCTCGACAAGATCGATTACGGTCATCCGCACATTCCGCATCGCTTGCTGGTCAACCACGCCGTTTTTGATTATTACGGCGGATTTTCCGTTCATAATTTTGCGTACAAAAAAGCTTTTCATAGAAATTACGGAAATGATAATTTCAAGTATTACAAGCATAAATATGGCTACAACACCGTCTATTATGGGCTTAGAGGTGTCCTGAAGCGGAATGGCTGCGATTTCGGAAATCAAAAGCGTGACAACTAGCTCGTTAGGCTGCATTTCGCCTATCTGGCGCTTGCCCATCAGCCTGATTCCGATGGTAACGAAAATATAAAGGATAACGGTTCGGGTTATTGTTATAATCATTTTATCACCAATGCTATTATTTACAGCACAGGCGTTTTTATTAAGTGCAATGCCGAAATGTACCTGGAGAATATGCTGAAAAGAAAAAATTTTGTCTTACGGCGATTTTTATTGAAGAATCAAAATCGTATTTAATAATTAATTATCGATATATTATTATTGACAAAGCGCCCGTGAGGCAATACAATAAATAGGTATAATAATCGGGGGTGATGTGGTGAATATACTGCATTTGAAATATGCGGTGGAAATAGCAAATACCAAATCAATAAGCAGAGCGGCGGAAAATCTTTATATGGGTCAGCCCAATCTTTCCCGTGCGATTAAGGAGCTGGAGGAAAATCTTAACATAACCATCTTTAACCGCACTCCCAAGGGAATAACAATAACGCCCGAGGGTGAGGAGTTTCTGCAGTACGCCAAACGGATAGTCAGCCAGGTCGACGAGGTAGAGGAAATGTACAGGAACGGCAGAAAGCCTAAGCAGCGATTTTCAGCCTGTGTTCCGAGGGCAAGCTATATATCATATGCCTTTGCGGAGTTTGCAAAAAATATTTCGACAGATATTCCGGCGGACATTTTTTACAAGGAGACAAATTCCTCGCGCACGATAAACAATGTCGTAAGCGGGGAGTATAATTTGGGCATTGTCCGTTTTCAGACGGCGTTTGACCGTTATTTTAAGTCGATTTTCGAGGAAAAGCGTTTAAACGCCGAAATTATCACCGAGTTCAAGTATGTGCTCTTAATGTCAAAAAATCACGCTCTTGCGGGTAAGGAAGCGGTAGAGTCAAAGGACCTGTCACCTTATATTGAAATAGCACACGCTGACCCGTACGTCCCCTCGCTTCCGCTTATCGATGTTAAAAAGGAAGAGCTTTCAAAATATGTTGACAAGCGCATATATATTTTTGAGCGGGGGAGTCAGTTCCATCTTCTTCAGAGCGTTCCGACCACCTTTATGTGGGTTTCTCCCATACCGGAGGATTTATATGAGAAGTATGAGCTTGTAGAGAAAAAGTGCCGGGATAATAAAAAGGTCTATCAGGATGTTCTGATTTACCGCGCCGGCTACAGGCTTACCGACCTTGACAATAAATTTATTACCGCCGTGTGCGATGCCAAGCGCAAATATCTGCGCGAGTCTGTATAAAATAACCTGTGCTTTTGGGGATGATTGCCATAAAAACGGTTTTTGTGAAATCCATAAAGGAAAAATATGCCGAAGATATAAAAGCGCTTTTAAAGGAAGCGGATTTGGAGTTTGTTCCTCCGCTTTCCTCGCGCAGCGGTACCACCCAGACCGAGCTGCTTGATGCCGTCGGTGAAGCGGGCAGTATAGAGCCGTATTATAAGAGCATCTCGCGTCAGTGGGCTATTTTGTCAATAGCCAACGGTAAAGTGCTGGGCTTTATGTCTCTTATACCTAATCACAATATA
>CALWUZ010000197.1 GCA_944384845.1 uncultured Clostridia bacterium | reverse complement strand
TAAGGAATATGACGACGTTATACGTCAGCTTTACGACGAGTATCAGCTTACCCGCAGCGAGGCGGAAAGCCTCGGAATACGTATAGAAAAGCCGAATGAGGCAAAAAGGGAGCTTGCGGAGCTTAAGTCCAAAATACGGTCGCTCGGAAACGTCAATGTCTCCGCTATTGAAGAATATAAAGAGGTAAGCGAGCGTTATGAATTTATGTCGGCGCAGATAAACGACGCCGAAACGACAAGAGCTGAGCTTCATAAGCTGATAAATCAGCTTACTCACCAGATGCAGGATATTTTCAGCGAGGGCTTCAGAAAAATCAGCGAAAACTTTTCCGAAACCTTTTCCGAGCTTTTCGGCGGCGGCAGCGCCGGGCTTACCCTTTCTGAGCCGGATAATATACTTGAAAGCGGCATAGATATCAACGTTAAGCTTCCCGGCAAGAACGTGCCGAGTCTTGACGGGCTTTCGGGCGGAGAAAAAGCGCTTATTGCCCTCTCCATCTATTTTGCGATAATGAGGGTAAACGCGCCGCCCTTCTGCTTTCTTGACGAGGTTGACACGGCGCTTGATGATATTAACGTCGAACGCTTTGCGGACTATATGAAAAAATCCGATTTTGCCACACAGTTTATCTGCGTTACTCACCGCCGCGGAACTATGGAGGCGGCTGACATGCTGTACGGCGTTACGATGCAGGAGAAGGGTGTTACAAAGCTTTTGGAGCTTAACGTTTCGGAGCTTGAAAAACAGCTTGAAAATACAAAAGGCGCATAAATTTCAATGAAAGCGGGACAGCAATGGGATTATTCAGTAAAATCAGACAGGGGCTTCAGAAAACAAGAGACTCTATTTCAAGCGGCGTAAACAGCATAATAAACAGCTTTACAAAAATAGACGAGGAGCTTTTTGAGGAGCTTGAGGAAACGCTTGTTATGTCGGACGTGGGGGTTGCCACAGCCGAGGAGATATGCGGCAGGCTGAGAAAAAAAATCAAAGAAACCGGAACGACCGACCCCGCGGCGATAAAAGGGCTTATGAAAAAAATTATCGCCGATATTCTCGGTGCCGACGAGGGTCTGTGTCTTGATACAAAGCCGTCGCTTATACTGGTTATCGGCGTTAACGGCGTCGGAAAAACCACCTCTATCGGCAAGCTTGCGGCGCAGCTTAAAGCCGATGGCAAAAAGGTTGTTTTAGGCGCCGCGGATACCTTCAGGGCCGCCGCTATCGACCAGCTCGGAATCTGGGCGGACAGAGCGGGCGTCACAATGGTAAAAAGCGTTGAGGGTACGGACCCCGCGTCCGTCGTATTCGATACGATAGCTTCTGCCAAGTCAAAGGGAGCCGACGTTATCATATGCGATACCGCAGGCCGGCTGCACAACAAGAAAAATCTTATGGACGAGCTGGCGAAAATTTACCGTGTGATCGGCAGGGAACTGCCCGGCGCATCTGTCGAAACCCTGCTTGTTCTGGACGCGGCAACCGGTCAGAACGCGGTCAATCAGGCAAAGGAATTTAAAAACGTTGCCGATATTACCGGAATAATTCTCACAAAGCTTGACGGGACGGCAAAGGGCGGTATAATAATAGCGATAAGAAACGAGCTCGGCATTCCGGTCAAATATGTAGGAGTGGGCGAGGGTATTGACGATCTTCAGCCGTTCAACGCTGCCGACTTTGCGGACGGAATTTTTGAATAAGCTTCCGGAGGAATTTAAAATTGAAGATTTTTATAGCAACAAAAAACCATAATAAGCTTAAGGAGCTTGAGCGTATTTTAAAGCCGATGGGATTTGAGGTTTTAAGCGAAAACGATTTGAGTGAACCGCTGCCGGAGGTGGACGAAACCGGAAGCAGCTATGAGGAAAACGCTCTGCTTAAGGCGTGCTCCGGGCTTGAGGTCACCGGAATAACCTCTGTGGCGGACGATTCGGGACTGAGCGTCGATTGTCTTGACGGGGCGCCGGGAATATATTCGGCGAGATATTCCGGCGCGGGCGCAACCTACTCCTCAAATAATGAAAAGCTGCTTGCGGCGCTTGACGGCGTGCCGATGGAAAAGCGCGGCGCTACATTTGTTTCAGCGGTTGCCTGCGTTTTCCCTGACGGCAGGAAATTTACCGTAAGAGGTGAATGCAGGGGCTATGTAGCGGAAAAATGCAGCGGAAGCGGCGGCTTCGGATACGATCCTCTTTTTGTCTGTGAGGCGGGCTGCTACGCAGAGCTGACTCCCGAAGAAAAAGACAGGGTAAGTCACCGCGGCAAGGCGCTGAGAAAGTTTAAGGACGAGCTTCAAAAATATATCAACGGCGGGGAATTATAATGCTTAACAGCAGACAAAGAGCGCAGCTGCGCGGAATGGCAAACGGAATAGAAACAATTTTTCAGATAGGCAAGGCGGGCGTGACCGAAAACACCGTAAAGCAGGCGGATACCGCGCTTGAGGCGAGAGAAATAATAAAGCTCCGCGCGCTTGAAAGCTCGCCCGACTCTCCTGCTGACGCGGCACGCAAAATAGCGGAGGCAACCGGCGCTCAGGTCGTTCAGGTTATAGGCACTCGCTTTATACTTTACCGCGAAAGTAAAAACAATAAGCAAATAAAACTGGTGAGATAAATGGCTTATACCGCTATTTTCGGGGGAACATTCAATCCTCCGCACATAGGGCATTATGAAATGCTGTCGGAGCTTAACGGAATCGGGGAAATCGGAGAGATATGGATTACTCCCACGCGCATTCCGCCTCACAAAGTATGCGATTTTCTGGCGGATGATTCGGACAGGATTGAGATGTGCCGAAGGCTGTCGGAGGATTTTAACAAGGCGCGGCTTTGTCTTGAGGAGTTTGAAAGACCGGGTAAAAGCTATACCTATGACACGGTGACGCTGCTTAAGCAAAAGTACCCGGACAGGGATTTTGCTTTTGTCTGCGGCGGTGATATGATTACAACCTTTGAACAGTGGCATAAATACGGCGAGATTATGCATATGCTTCCCTTTTTTTTTTTTTTTTGGGTGGATGTAGAGGACAGCCTGTTCGACAAAAAAATCGCCGAGTTCCGTGAAAAAGGTATGCGGGTTACCGTGCTTGATAAAAAAATTTCCGCCGTTTCCTCAACCTTTATAAGAAATAATATTGACAGGGCGGGCGGATTGCTGCCTGAAAAAATATATGACTATATTATTGCCGGAGGGATTTACAATGCCGGAAAATAAGCCCGATTACGAGGCTTTAAAATCGATTTTAAAGAGCCGTTTAAATGAAAAAAGATATTATCATTCCCTGTGCGTTGCAAAGGAGGCTGAGCGTTTGGCGGAAAAATACGGCGGAGACGCCGAAAAAGCCTGCCTTGCGGGATTGCTGCACGATATAACAAAAAACGCTCAGGACGAGGAGCACTTGAAAATATTCAGGGAATTTGGTATAATTCTAAGCGATGTTGAAAAAAACGCCAAAAAGCTGTGGCATGCAATGTCCGGCGCCGAATATGTAAAGCATGTTATTGGAATATCAGACCCGGATATAATTGATGCCATACGCTATCATACTACCGCAAAGGCGGATATGTCACTGCTTGCGAAGATTTTGTATCTCGCGGATTTTACCTCTGAGGACCGCGATTATGAGGATGTTGACATTATCCGAGGATATGTGGACGAATCGCTTGAAAAGGCGTTTGTATACGCCCTCCAATACTCTATAACCGACCTTGTGAATCAGGGAAGAGCTGTTCACGAGGATACGGTGCGGGCGTACAATCAGGCTGTGCTTTAATAAATTTTTCGGAGGAATATGATTTTGGATGCATTTGAAATTTTAAAAATCGCCGCTAACGCGCTTAACGCCAAGAAGGCAACGGAGCTTAACGCCGTCAAGGTGTCCGACCTTACCGTAATAGCGGATTATTTTCTTATCTGCACCGCCTCGTCATCCACACATGTAAGGGCGCTTGCGGAGGAGGCTGAGGCAAAGCTTTCCGAGGCGGGAGTGCAGCCTCATCATATAGAGGGAAAGGCGACCGGCTGGATCGTGCTTGATTACAGGTCGGTTATAATACATGTTTTCAGCGGCGACCAGCGTGAGTTTTACGCGCTTGATAAAATGTGGAGCGACGGCGAGCAGGTGGATTTAAACGATATTCTGATTGAAGCCGAGGGGGATTAA
>CALWUZ010000196.1 GCA_944384845.1 uncultured Clostridia bacterium | reverse complement strand
TGGTTTTTTTTAATTCTTCGCTGTACTTAGCGGGGCTGTTTTTGTTAGACATGTGTGCTTTTCCTTTCTGTTTTTTCTTGTCTCTTATTCTAACACACTTGTCCACTTTTTTAGTATACATCCAATTCGTTGTCTGTATTAGGACAGAGTATGCGGACGGATTACGCCTGAACAATACGATGTCATGGCTGGTGAATATGAGCAGGAGCAAGCAGAACTGCGGCAGGAGCTGACATCCATTACTGAGCGCATCAATGAACTGGATATGCGGGAAAAATGCATTCAGGAATTTATGGATAAGGCGAAAGAATATATCGAGATGCCCAAGCTGACCCCTGAACTGCTGCGGGTATTTATCCGCAGAATTGAGGTGTACGAGAAGTCGAAAAGTATTCCCGCACTTGCGGAAACCCAATTATAATCCATTATGCGTTCCAGCTGTCGGAACAGAACGGTATGCCTGCCATCGAAATCCTCGCACGCCATACAACCAAGACTGCCTGAAAAAGCAGTACCCGGAAGGATTTCTCCCTCCGGGTACATACTGCCCACAAATTCTCCGTTAACGATATCTCGGGTATGCCGTCCGAAATTATTTTAACACATCGCTTATTTTTTTAAGGTTTTCCCTGATCGGAAGCCTTTGGGGACATATCCTCTCGCATGCTCCGCAGCCTATGCAGTCAGCAGGTCCGCCGCCGCTGTGCGGCAGCTTTTTCTTTGCCGCTTCCTTTGTGTATTCGGCAGAAGTAAAACCGTTATATACCGAAAATACTTTTGAGATCGGTATTTTCGCGGGACATCCTTCCGCGCAGTAGTCGCAGCCGGTGCAGGAAATCCGGTTAAGCTTTCGTGTTATGCCGCGGATTTTATCGGCAGCGTCAAGCTCGGCGTCGCTGAGCGGAACGAAATCATTAAAGGTGCGTATATTGTCGGTCATCATTTCCATATTTCCCATACCCGAAAGCACCATAAAAACGCCCGGGAAGCCCGCCGCGTAGCGGAGCGCTAAGGAGGCTGGGCTGCTTTTGCCGAAGCGGTCAAGTATTTTGACCGCCTCGCCGGTAAGCTTTGCCAACGCGCCGCCCTTTACCGGTTCCATAACTATCACCTGTTTGCCGTGTCTGACCGCAACGTCGCAGCATGCTTTGCTTTGTATGCCGGGGTCATCATAGTCGAGATAGTTTATCTGAAGCTGAACTGCTTCTATAAAAGGCTGCTCGGTGAGTATCATATCAAGTACGTCCGCCGTATCGTGAAAGGACATGGCAATGTGCCTTATTTTTCCCTCTTCCTTCAGTCGGCGCACCGTTTCAAAGGTTTTGCAGCGCTTATGCTTTTGATAATTGGTGCGGTTAAGGCAGTGGAAAAGATAAAAATCAAAATATTGCACGCCGCAGAGCTTAAGCTGACTTTCAAACAGAGGAATTATGTCATCCTCCTTATCAAAATACGGATCGGTCAGCTTGTCTGCAAGCACAAAGGCTTCCCTTTCGTATCTCGCGGCAAGACAGTCGCGTATGGCGGTTTCGCTTTTGCCGCCGATATATCCGTGGGCGGTGTCGAAATAATTGAAGCCTGCGCTTAAAAAGGCGTCGATCATTTTGCTGAATTCAGCGTAATCCACATTATCGCCTGACATCGGCAGGCGCATACAGCCAAAGCCCAGCTTTTTATGTACTTCATCAAAGCCCATAACTTTTCCCTTCTTCTTATTATTTATATCCGTATAAATCCGAAAATTTAAGCCCGCGCCAAGTATAGGATTTTTTTATAATATATCATTTTTTATAAAGATTTTCAAGCAGTAATAAAAACAGAGCATACGTTTTTGTATGCCGCTTATTTTTGCTGCGCACTAAACAGTTTTTAATAGTGTTATAACGAAATAAGATATAGACTTTGTTATAAACGTAAGTATAATTTAGTTAGAAGCTTCTAATTAAATTAAAAGGGAGCGATTTTATGAAGAATGTTTTTTCTAATAATTTAAAGAGATTAAGATTACAAAAAAGGCTGACGCAAGAGCAGGCTGCGGAAACCTTAGGCGTCAGCGCTCAATCGATTTCACGCTGGGAATGTAATACAACCTGTCCCGATATTATGCTATTACCGGAAATTGCGCGACTTTATTGTGTGACTGTTGACGATCTGTTTAAAGAGAATTCATCAGCATATGAGAATTATGCTCAAAGGCTTGCAAGCGTTTATGAAAGTACACACAAGCCGGAGGACTTTTTAAAAGCAGATATAGAATTTAAAAAGCTTAAAGAATCCGGCAATTATACACTTGAGGATTGCCGAATACATGGAATTATCCATATATTTATGATGCGTTACTGTAAACAGTTGGCAGTTGAAAAATTCAATCACATAATCAATGAGTTTGAAAGAGTAAAAAATAATTCTCCGGATAATAAAATTTATTGGAAAACCAGATTTCAAATAATACATTATTATATTGAAATGGGTCGGTCGTCAGAAGTATGTAAAAATCAGCAAGACAGATTGAAAAAACACTCTGATGATTATATGGAGTGGACGGCTTTGATTTATGCTTATTATTATGCCGGAGATTATGAAAAAGCTTATGAATGTTTTATCAAAGCGCAAGATAAGTTTCCTGATAAGTGGGAAATTTTCGATATTGCAAGTGATGTCTGCAGAGCGTTAAAAAAGTATGATGAGGCGATAAAATACTGTGATATATCATATGAATTAAACTCTGAGTATCTTGACGCCTTGTATTCAAAAGCTTTTTGCTTTGAAGAAATGGGCGATTATAAAAGCGCGTATAATACTTGGATTCAAATTGTTAAATCTTTAAAAGATGAAGGTTATGAAGTAGATGCACAGGACGAAAAAAAACATGCGCAAGCGTGTTTAGAAAAAATTAAACAGTAGAGACGAAAGCAGTGATTCTCATATTTTTATTTTATACCTGATGCGGCGCAGGCATATTATTTAGTGCACCGGTCATTTTTACCGAGATTTAATATTTATTGTTGAAATATTGGTTAAAGTATGATATATTCTAATTGTGAAAGGGGAGGGCACCCATAACAAAAAACGGCTTCACAAAATTAAATGTTTATGACAAAGGGGACGGCACCCATCGAAAAAAACATTGCTGTTGTAGACGAAAACGGAAACAAATATGAAGCTACCTATCCTAAAAGGGCGAAAGGTCTTGTAAAAAACGGCCGGGCACGCTTCATAGACGAAAAAACAATATGTCTTGTGTGTCCGCCGGAAAACAAAACGGAGGATAATGATATGCCAGAAAATGAATATATAAATGCTAATGATTCGGCAAATCCGGAAATTGATACGCCGTCTCAGGTTCTGACCTTAAATTATGTGTTGTCGAAAATTGACGCTCTGCAAAACGAACTTACAGATTTAAAAAACACTGTAAACAATATCGGGTGTGTGAGCGATACGGATCGTATCTGCGAAGATTCTGAGGATTGCTCAAAGGTAAACGCAGAAGTGGCTCTGGCTAAAATTAAAGCATTGACGGAAGTGTTTCATCATAGAGAAGAAAGTTTGCAAAAGCTGCTTGCTATTTATGAGAAAATGTATGAGGATCTCATTTCTATGCTTATTTAAAGGAACCGGTTTTTCGTGCATTGGAAAAGGCCGCCGATGATGAGGGTAAATTAGCTGCACTTTCAGACTTATTGGATACAATCAGACATTTAGGGTAAAGTTAAAAATCCGGCGCCTTAAAGCGCCGGATTTTTATTTCGGAACATAGCTTTTGCATATATCGATAACCTTTTTAAGCGCGGGGGTTATAAACTTATTTTTATGATGTATCAGATGAACGGTGCGGCGTATCGGCATTTCTTTTATGTCAAGCAGCTTTATTTCGCCCTCTGCAAGCTCGCGTTTTATCAGCATTTGAGACATAACGGCGATCCCGCGGTTGTTTATCACGGCGTTTTTTACCGCCTCGGTGTTTGTGCAGCTCCAGCTGCGGTTAAAGGAAATGCCCATTTCCTCCGCAAGCCGTTCAAACTGATTTCTTTCATAGCTGCCTTTCTCGCGGGAGATAAGGCTTTCGCCTGCCAAATCGCCGAAGGTCAGGCTCTTTGCCCCGGTAAGCCGGTGCTTCCTGCCGCAGATAAGCACCAGATTATCGGTAAACAATGGTATAAGTGTCAGCTCGCCGCTTTGGGCTATACCCTCCACTATGCCTATGTCGATTTGGTTTTCCAGTATTTTCTGCTCCACCGATGAGGTATTATCGACCGTTACGCTGAAGCAGCAGCTTGGCATTTCCGGCTCTGCAAGGTTTAAAATATCGTTTATATAAAATGTTCCAACTGATACGCTGCATCCGATATGAATGTTCTGAAAGCCGCCGCTTCTGTGCATCTCAGCCTCCATATCGTCAAAGGATTCGACTATGTGCCTTGCGCGGGAAAGCAGCCGTTTGCCTGCTTCGGTTATGTAAAGCCGCTGGGAAAGCCTTTCAAAAAGCAGAGCTCCGTAATGTTTTTCAAGCTCTGATACCGCCTGGCTTACAGTCGGCTGGGAAATAAAAAGCCTGGCTGCCGCCGCGCTCATAGTTCCGCAGTCCGCCACCGCTATAAAAATTTTCAGATGCCGTATTGTCATAGTCCGCTCCTTTCTGTTTACAGAAATGGTTTACTGTCACAAAGATACCGTGGGCTATACCGCTCCGAGCGCGGTATAGGCGAGCGTGCCGATAACTCCGCTGCCCAGTATCACCGCCACGGCGCTGATCTTAAATTTCCTGAGCAGGAAGAGAGCCGCCGCGAATATTATAAACTCAATTATTCTGAAATCGGAAATTTCAAAAGAAAATATATCGCTTCCGAAAAGCCCCAGCATCAGAATCGAAAGTCCCGCTGAGCCGATAAGCGCCACAACCGCGGGACGCAGCGAAGCCAGCACGGTCTGTACGCCGCCGAGACTGCGGTATTTGTAGTAAAAACGGGCGAGTATCAGGCATATGCAGAACGACGGAATGATACATCCGAGGGTACACAGCAGCACCCCGCCTATACCGGCGATACGCATACCGACAAAGGTGGCGGAGTTTATGGAAATAGGTCCGGGCGTCATTTCCGCAACCGCTATAAGATCGGTAAACTCTTCCGGAGTTAAAAGGCGGTGGATATCCACTATCTGCTCCTCGATAAGCGGAATCGCGGCATAGCCTCCGCCTACGCTGAACAGTCCCACCTGAATAAACGCGAAAAACAGCTTTAAAAGCAAAGGCATATCAGCGCGCCTCCTTTTTCTTTGCTATAAGCAGGTCGGCTATGCCTATTCCGAGACAGACGAATATTATTATCATAGCGCTTACATTCAGAAAATACGCGCAAATCAGGGCGGCGCACATCATTGCAATGTAAAGAACGCGCTTTGTTTTACAGACATTTTTGGCAAGATTTATCACCACATCGATAATTACCGCCGCAACTCCTGCCCGCATTACCTGAAGCGCGATCGCTATGTACTTGTTGCTTCTGAACTGGTCGTAGAACAGCGATATTACCGAAATTATTATCATAGGCGGGAGTATGGAGCCCAAAACGGCGATAAGCGAGCCTGATATTCCTGCTATGCGGTATCCTATAATGACCGATGCGTTCACAGGAAGAGGTCCGGGTGAGGATTGGGTTATAGCCGTAATGTCCAGCATCTCCTCCTCGTCTATCCACTTGAGCTGCTCGACATATTTCTTTTTCATAAGCGACACGATTACAAAGCCTCCACCGAAGGTGCAGGCGCTCAGTACAAACATGGTTTTAAAGAGCGTCCACAGCTTTTTATAGTCTTTCTTCATCTGAAAAGCTCCTTTCTTTCCGGTAAAGCTTAACATATAAAAAGCTATTTGTAAAATACATAAGTTATATATATCATATAGAAAATATCTATATGTATATATTATAACTGTCAGCGGCAAAAAAAGCAAGCCGTACGGCATTTTTTACCGAACGGCTAATATAGAATTTAATTTAGTTGTTATTTAAGACTCAGGCTTCCTATCGGCTCAAAGCCGTCAAGCTCAAAATACTGAATTTCATAAGGAGTTACGATATAGAATATGTCGTCTATATAAAGACCGCGGCAGCTTTCACCCTGTATATCAAGGGTTACGCGTAGCTTTTCGGTAAATTCTCCGTTTTCAAAGGAGTAAATGAAGTAGTTGATTCCGACTTCGCCGTAGGCAGGGAAGGCGATTATATTTTTGCCGGAATCGGCGAGAGTCGCCTTATGATTGTAAAGCGCCTCGGAATAGGTCGCGGGAACATCTTTCTTTGCGGTTTCGGAAACCTCGGCGGGATTGTTTATGTCAAACATTGAAAGCTTGATACTGCCGGTGGCTCCGGTGCTTTCATCGGCGTTCTGACCTATGCCTAACAGCCTGCCGTCGCCGTAGGGGAAAAGATAGTTTGAAAAGCCGGGGATTTTAAGACTGCCGATTATCTTAGGCGACGTAGGATCGCTTAAGTCTGCGCTGAACAGCGGGTCAACCTGTCTGAAGGTCACAAAGTAGGCGGTATCGCCCATAAACCGCACCGAATATACCTGCTCTCCCGGAGCCAGATTTTCTATTTTTCCGGTTTCCTTAAGATTGCCGTCCAGTATTACAAGCGAGTTTGTCGTGCTTGGTGCTGTCTGGGAAGCAGACGACGATACCGCTGAGCCGTCGAAGGTTTCGGCGGTGCCGGAAAAAATATAGTCCGTAAGCACAAAGCGGAAGCAGCCCTTGTACTCGTCTACCGAAAACTGATTCAGCAGGGTTCCGTTAAGCTCGCCTGTCGCCTTAAGCTCGATTTCACCGTCAGCTACCGCAAAGCGCGCAACCTGTGTCTTGCCGTCTGCGGCATAGCCGCAGGCGATGATATTATCGGTGCTGGCGTATACTGTGCAGCTTCCGCCAAGAACCGACTGTGTGCCGGTAAGCGATCCGTCCTTTATATCATAGCCTGAAACTACAGTGTATTCCGGACGTTCGCAGTTGCTGTAAAAGCATACGCTGTCCGCCGCTACGGCGCCGTTGTAATTGCCGCATTCAAGAGAGGGAACAAAGGTTTTTGCGTCATTTTTTATGATTTCGGCGGTATTTACTATAAAATTTGATATAAGATAAAGCTTGCCCGAAATAAGCCTTGATTCACTGTAAAATCCGCTTTGCCTGCAGCGCTGAATCTCTTTTGGGGCGGCGGGGTCGGAAACGTCGTATATAACTGCGGCGGTGTCGGAGCGGTCTTCGGATAAGCCTATGATTATCAGCCGTCCGGCGCTCAGATACATATCGCTGCCGTAAATCCCGTCTGCGGTAATCCCGCTGAGCTTTACCGGATTTTTGCCGGTTACGTCGACTATACTTACCGTTTCCCCATCTACGCTTGAGGATAAGACATAAATATATTTTCCGTCGGTTTTTACAATGTCCGCCTCGTCTACGCCTTCAACCTGCACGGTGGTTTCGCTGTAGCCGCCGGTTGCCAGCGTCTCACTATCCTCCGTAATACCGCTGTCGGTTCCGCCGGGTGCGGCATAGTTTTCTTCTTGTATTACGCTTTCGCCTGAAAAGCCGTTGTATATTTTTTCCCAAAACGACGGCTCAAAGCTTTTCACGGTGTTGTAGATTGCATCATAGCTCTGTGCCGTTTTGATGCTGAGGCTGTTTTCCGGAGCCGCCGTGGGGATATTTACGCTGTGCCTGCCGGTTATAACGCCTGCGGAAAACAATAACGCTCCGCAAAGAATCGCTGCTGCCGCGGAGACGGCAAAGCCTTTTCTGCTTCTTTTCGGGGCGGCGTTATTGCCTTCAGCCAGTCTTCTGCGTATTTTGTCCTTAATATAGCCGTCCGGCTTTACAGAGTCCATCTGATTTTTATAATCGTTCTTGAACATCAAATATCATCCGCCTTTATAGTTTTCTTAAGCATTTCGCGGGCTCTCGCAAGCCGCGTTTTTACGGTTGAGGGGTTGCTTTCGGTTATACGGGCGATTTCTTCCGCAGAATAGCCCATATAATAATGAAGATGGATGACGGTGCGGTATTTGAGCGGCAGCTTTAAAACCTCTCCGAGCGCGTTTTCACAGGAGAAGCAGCAGTCCGCCGGAATGCTCTCGTCCAGCGGAGCGGTTCGTCTGAACCACGCTGAGGAAAGCCAGCTGTTGCTGCGGTTTATCGCAATCCGTATCAGGGTGGCTTTTACATGCTCCTCAGACTGCATATTCCTCCATATCCGCATATATCGCAGGAAGACCTCCTGTAAAATATCGTCGCTGTCATTGCGGCTTTTTGTGCGCACAAAAGCAAGCCGGTATACGGTGTCGGAGTATTTTTCAAATACATATGCCGGGGCTGCAAAGCTTTTTACAGAAATGTCTTCCGCGTTTGTCATTTTTCTTCCCCCTCGTTAATAATACCTTTCAAGGCGGCAAAAGGTCTCAAAAAGTTTTTTAACTTCCGGCGGTCGCAGAGGAAGCAGTCTCAGAGGAATCTGACCGTCCCGCGTAAGACGCGCTCCCGCCGCCCGAAGCCTGCGGTTCACTCTCCGCTATGACGTATTCGTGGGTTTCGGTTGCCTCGCAGCTCCCGCGGACATATGCGGTAAACTCCCGAGCCTCGTCAGTGCCTATAAAAAACGCCTTGCCGGTGTCTAAAATATTGGTGGTGAGATAGCCGTCCCCGGTCACGGCAAGACTGATGTTTTTATAGCCCAAAAGCTCAAGGCTAATGCTTATCGAAATAAGATCCGGCTCAAAGTTCATACTGTCGAAGCTTTCAACGTTTTTAAGAGTTTCGTCGCCAAACAGCATTTCCCAGATTTTTTCCGGCTGAAGCCCCGTATATTCCATATCGGCGTACCGGTTTTCATCCTTTTTAACGGTTCCGTAAGCCTTTCCGAAGGTAAGATTTTCACGCAGGTTAAGGTCTGTTATAAACTGACCCAATGTTTCAGGGCGGTAATAGGCGTTCCGGCAGACATAAAGGTCGTCATAGCCCTCGTATTTGACCGCTGCAGCGCAGGCGGAGGAGACGCCCTTTATTTCATAAATTGCGGCGTTTATGCTGTGGGAGATGCCTGCCTGCTCGTCATATCCGGTAAGCACCGCGGAGGCAATAAGGTTTCCCGTATTATCCGCCGGAACAAGGGTGTCCGCGGCGTCGTAATTTACTCCGTTAAGCGGAATAGAGGGAAACTTTTCCACTATACTGCGTTCCTCCCAGTCCGGGATTTCATAAACTTCAAATGCCGATGTGGTTGATGATGTTCCTCCTGCGGTATCTCCGGCAGCTATACATTCTTCTTCGGTCACATAGGTTTCGCTGCTGATTCCGCTGCCGGTGGAGCCGTTCAGGGCGTCTTTGCCGGGGCTGAACCACAGTGCCGCGGCGCCTGCGGCTGTAAGGCAGAAGCAGGCTGCCGCCGCGCACCATTTTATAACTGTGCCCTTTGGGCGGCGGACTGCCGCCTCTTCTATAAATTTATCGTCTATACCGCTTAATGCCTGTAATGCAGATTTGTCTTTCATAACGGAAATTCCTCCTTGGCAAGATATTCTTTAAGCGCGTTTCTTGTTCTCATTAAAAGGGTTTTCGCCTTGCTTTCGCTGATACGGCAGTCACGCGCCAGCTCTTTTACCGGCTGCATATACCAGTAGCGCTTTATGAAAACAATACGGGTTTCCTTTGGCAGCGCTTCAAGGAAACGGTTTATGAGCGCGGCAAGCGTTCTGCCGTCGCTTTCGCTTTCAACGGTAACGGAGGACGGCAGACAGCTCTCAAGCTCGTCCGATATGCGGGCGGTTTCGCTTTTGCCCCGCCGCGCGGCAGAGAGGCGTTCAAAGCGGTTAAGCGAAAGATTGCGGGTGATTCTTGCAAGATACGCGCCGAGTCTTTCGGGGCGCGCGGGAGGAATCGCGTTCCACGCCTTTAAAAGCGCGTCGCTTAAAATTTCCTCCGCATCCTCCCGGCTGCCTAAAATGTTAAAGGCGATTTTCCGGCAGTAAGCGCCGTATTTGCGCCCGCTTTCGCTTAAAGCGTCCTCGTTCCGCTCAAGGAAAAGCTCGGTTATCTTTTTGTCCTCCATCTGTTCCCCTCCGCATTTGAAAAGCCTTTCACCTAAAAAGACAGGAAAAAATATCCGCAGGTTACAGGTTTGCTGATTTTATTTTAAAATTGTTTTCTCAGCTTTTCAAGAGCGGATTTTTCAATGCGGGAAACATAGCTCCTTGATATGTTCAGCCTTTTAGCGATATCGCGCTGGGTCAGCTCCTCGCAGCCGCCCAGTCCGTAGCGCATTTCTATTATTGCTTTTTCCCGGTCGTCAAGGCAGCCTGACAGAATAACCTTAAGCTTTTCAAGCTTGATTTTGGTGTCTATTTCTTCGGCTATATCGCTTTGGTCGGCTATTACGTCTATCAGCGTCAGCGCGTTGCCGTCGTTATCGGTGTCGATTGGATCGCTGATAAAAACGTCCTGCGAGCTCTTTTTCTGGTTCCTGAAAAACATCAGTATTTCATTCGCTATCCGTTCGGTTTGGCTCCGGATTTTCCTCTGCCGGATCGGTATAGTCAATTTCCGACTCCGTATCGCCGAATAAAACCACATGGACGTTTTCACCGTCCCGGACAATTCGGCGGATGAATGCGCGCAGTGCTGTACGCTTCTGCTCAATGCCCATTGTATCGAAAGATTGAGCGAAGGATTTCAGCAGTTCTTTTGTCTTGTCAAATTCTTCTCCGGAGCAGAAGTGATTCTTTGTGAGGGACTCCAAATCATTGATTCTGTTTTTGATTTTTTTCTTCTTTTCATGAAGTGCGTTTATCTGTTCCGTTATGTAATCGGATGCCGCTGTATTCGGCGTTTTGGCGAGTATTTTCACCAGATTATCAATTTGCTGTTCGTTTTCATGCGACTCTTTTTTTAAAGCGTTTAACTGCCGGTCGTATTCTTCGTAATTGCTTTCCAGATTTTGTTGGACGCTGTCCAATCTTTTTATAAAATCAGAGCTGTCGTCGGAAATCAGCTTGATTTGTTCACATATCATTCTGTCAAGCTCGTTGCCGTTGGGATTTTTGCTGTTACAGAGCTTGCAGCGGCTTCGCTCCTTTGTTTCGCAGAGATAGCTGTAAATTTTTTCTCCGCGCGCATTTGTTCTTTGGCTCAGCTTCGGGCGCATAAAGCTTCCGCAGCTGCCGCAGTAAAGCAGACCGGACAGCAGCGCCACATTACTTTTGGGTTTGCGGTAGGACTTGGAGCGGTTTTGGCTGAGCATTTCCTGCACTTTCACCCAATCGGCTCCGGAAATCAAGCCCCTGTGTTTTCCCACTGCAACGATCCACTTGTCCATATCCAGTATTTTATTGGATTTGCCGGATTTCTGAAGGGTCTTGTTGTAGGCCATAATTCCGTGGATTCCGTCAAACTCCGGCTGTTCGGCGTAAATCTCCGCGCCGGAGCCGTCGAAGTATTCCCATGCATTTAGGTCGGCTGTCATATAAACCGGGTTTTGCAGAATGGAACGGATGGAAAAACGGGTGAAGCTTCTTCCGTTCTTTGTGGTAATATTGTTTTGTAATAAATAGGTGTCGGTTTTGGTAAGAGAATTTGTTTCCAAAAATTTAGAAAATATCAGCCTGACAATCTCAGCTTCTTCTTTAATAATGTCCAGCTTATAGGCTTTTCTTTCTTTGCCGTCTACCGTGACGCTTCCGACAATCTGCGTGCTTTTGTAGCCGGTCGGTGTCGTACCGCCTAACCAGCGCCCGGATTTAGCAAGCTCGTGCATATTATCGCGGATTCGTTCTGCGGTGGTTTCACGCTCCAACTGTGCAAAGACGGAAACCATCATCATCATAGCTCTGCCGCTGGGTGAGGTGGTGTCGAAATCGTCTCTTACGGAAGTAAATTCCACGTTGTAGTAATCAAATTCGTCCTTGAGCTTGGCGAAATCTCCCACATTACGGCTGATACGGTCCAGACGGTAACTGACCACAGCCGGAATATGACATGCTCTGATTTCTTTCATCATAGTCTGAAACTGCGGGCGGTTGACGTTGCCGCCGGAGAAACCTTCGTCCTCAAAAACAAGTATATCTTTTTCCTCTGCATCGGCATGACGGAGTCTGATATGCTGCCGGCAAAGCTCGATCTGGTTTTCGATACTTTCACCCTTGCCGGTAAATTTTGATTTTCTGGAATAGATGGCGTATTTTCGGTTGTCATGTAATGTCATAAATTTTACCTCTCAGTCAGTTATATGATTTATAAATTCATAACATTACGGCTTATATTTCTTAGAATATTAAAATTCTAATATTCTGAAAAAGCAGAATATTTTATTATGAAAAAGACTGTCCGTGTTTCTGGAAAGGTTCAGTAAAACGGAAGATATAACCTCCTGTGACAGAATGAAAATAACTGTCATAGAGGTGTTAAAGTAAAAATTATTTTGGTGTATTTATGAATGAAATTAAGGGCTGAATTTTTAAATTAGTACCAAAAGCTTATTGCCGAAGACAAAACCGCCGGTCAGATAAAAAAGAGGTATCATATTTGTCCGGTCACGAGCCGCGTGAATGCAGTATATTTGTCTGCAATGCATATGAAAATTGAAAGCCGTACAGCTTTTATAATTTTAAGGTTTAATGTTATGCCGGACAAAGTTTTGTGCATATCTTGTTATAAGGGAGGAGGTCTGGCAAGGTGTGAAGGTAATAATGCACTACCCTCAGACGGAACAGGGTCGGCGCGAGCTTAAAAAAAGAATAGCTTCTGTTCATACTGAGGCGGTAGTGCAGTATCTTACTAAGCTGCCATACCCCAAGGAACAGAAGCTTGCGTTGCTGCAAGCTATACGCGATGATTTGGATAACGGCAAATAAATAATATCGGAGGACAGCCGTTATTGGCTGCCCTCCTTATTCATTATTTGACTGTAATTTTATTTTATGACACTTTAATTTGTCCCGACTGTTCACTTTTCCGACGTTTCGCAGTGTATGACAGATGCATTCCGCAGAGTCGCAGCTGTTAATATCCGGAAAGTATATAGCAATATTAAAGCAGACAGGCAGCTGCATCTCTCAATATTAGGCGCGATCGGTTGGTTTTCGGGGACAATCGCATTTATGACCTTAAGGCTTTTGCAAAGCTCATCATATGAGACGCCGTTTGACGGGCAGCAAGCGCCGCGGCACACCCGGCGGTCTGCACGCGTAGCGCGCTATTGGCGCAAGGATTGGAAGAAATATATCTTCCCGTGCAAAGTATGTATTTTGAACTTTTCGGAATCAGCGACTTGTATGGAATTTTGGAGACAGTGTTTTCCAAATAAAAACTTTTTAATATACCATTCAGAGCATGCAGATCAATGGAATAAAAGTCATAACAGATCGAGTCTGGATACATAAATCCCGTGATATAGCTTTCGGCGGTAAAGTCAACATTAAGATTTTAAAGCCGCTTTATGCTTTTTAAAAAATTATATACCTGAATATATGTATTACGGCAGTTATAGTTGTAAAAAGAATAGGAATAATCCTAATAAATAAAATAAGAACCGCCGGTCGCAGATATGAATTTGTGACCGGCGGTTTTTATCGCGTCTTTAGGCGCGGCAATAAGCTTCCGGTTCTTCCGGCGGGAAGATAAACAGTTCAAGCTTTATGCAATGTACAAAAGACTTCAATAAAAGATTATGACTTTATCAAGCTGTGAAATGCATTTGGAAAAGATTAAAATGTTTTGTTGTTTCTATATTTATGAGGTGTGGTATTTGTAAATTTTTTAAAATCCTCATGAAATCTGCAAAGATTTGAGCCGTAACCGATTTGCTCACTGATTTCTGATAGAGTCATGTTAGTTGTGGTAAGCAGACGTTGTGCAGACTTGATACGAATTTGATTAACATATGTTAGGAAAGATACGGAAAATTGATTCCTGAATTTACGGCAGAAATTACTTTTTGACATATTCATTATTTTAAGTGCATCCTGAAATGTTACGGTAGCATAATTATCTGAAATGTAAGCAAGCAAATCACTCCAGATTGGTTCGGCTGTGATTTTGCTATTACTGCTGCGGTTAAAAAGCAAAAGCAATAAATCAATACTGCTTTGAATAACGTATTCATAATTTTTTTCTTTTTGTTTAAGCTCAATTTCAATAGTTTTAATAATCGCTTCAACTTCTTTTTCTGTATCTTCATTCAAAGATATTATAGAAGTAGATTCGTCAACAGGAAAATAATTAAGTTTTTTTCTGGAAATAAAACAGCAGTTTATCATAGAAAATTCGTTCAGCGAATAGAAGGAATGACTGTCCTTCTTTGACATTAAAATTAATGAGCCTTTCTCTACGGGATAGGATATTCCGTTTATTACATGAACGCCTTTTCCGTGATAAATATATGATAATTCATAATATTCGTGTCTATGAAGCGGTTCGGCTTGCGCTCTCGCATCGAGAGAGAGACAGACGCTGTCGCCTTTAGCATAGCTGTATGCCAATGCATAATTAAAATCATAAACACGCAAGAAAAACACCGCCTTAAGTTTTTTACATTATATATTACAAATTGCTCAAAAGTCAATGGCAACAGTAATTTTAGTTGAAAATATTGTATGTTTTAACAGATGATATATTATAAAATTATGATTTGTAAATTTATGGAAAATTCGGTTTATATCCCAAATATATACTGTTTTACCTAATAATGTAATAATAAGAAGGCTGTGGGAATATCATATATTTTTTTGAGAATATTATGAATTGTATTTATTTATGTAATGTGTATAATTAAATATGAAAAAATAAGCTGTCGATGAGTAATATTTATTAATTGTGATGAAACGCTGGGTGGTTTGATTATGCTTAAAAAAAGAAGGATGCTTGTTAAAGCAATATGCGGGTGTTTAGCAACGGCTTTATCGTTGGGCAGCGGCGTATCGGTTTTTGCAAATAATACTATACCAGATTCGGATATTTCATCTATGGAGATTCTGCAATCCGCAAACGTGGAAAAGATATATATAAATGCTGACACCGAATGTAAGACGGGTACCGCTTTGGAATTTGAAATTTTAGTAGAGCAAGCAGGCAGTTATGAGCTGGAACTGCAGTTTACCGCTAAGGATAGTGATAATCCTATTATTTCATTACAAATCGACGGAGATTACACTTTTTCAGGAGCTGAAAGAATAGAGTTCCCAAACAACTGGGTGAATAGCGGCGGGGCAAGAACTGACGAAAGGGGAAATGAAATAGCGCCTGAACAGGTACTTTCAAAGGAAGTTGTTTCAGCTACTGCAAGGGACCGAACAGGACTTTATGAATTGCCGTATACATTTAATCTTTCTGTTGGTATACATAAAATTTATCTTGAGGTTTATCAGGGCGAATTTAATCTGTCGTCGATCATTTTTAAGCCGCCGGAAGAAAGTATAAAATATTCCGAATGGCTTGAGAAACATACGATTGACAGCAATATTAATAGAACTGAAACTATTGAAGGTGAAGATGCTGTTCTTAAAAGTGCTCGTTCATTGATACCGTTAGCGGACAGTACAAGTTCCGATATAAGCCCCGCAAGTCCAAATGTTAAAAAGCTTAATTATATAGGCGGTTCTAACTGGTCTTCTGTTGGGGATACTTTAACCTGGGAGTTTGAATGCAAGGAAAGCGGTTACTATTATCTGGGATTTCAGTATCGCCAAAATACAGTCATAAACGGTGTATCCTACCGTCATTTGAAATTAGACGGGAAGACACCTTTTAAGGAAGCTGAACGTCTTAAATTTACGTATAATAATTCTTGGGAATATCTTGAATACGGTGCAGAAGATGATCCGTATCTTTTCTATTTGGATGAAGGGAAACACACAATTTCCCTAACGGTTACTGCAGGTGAGCTTTCAAAAGTGTATTCAGAGCTCAAGGATGTTATTGCTTCACTTGGCGAGCTTTATATAGATATAACAATGATAGTCGGAGAGACTGTGGACAATTACCGCAGCTATGAGCTGTTTAATCAGATACCTGATTTTAATCAAAGGCTGGAAGATAATATAGGGTATTTAAATAATTTGATTTCCACTATTGAGAAGCTTCAGGAAGAAAGCAACGGTTCTTTGGTTTCGAATATTGTAAGTGCGGTAGAAATATTGCAGCAGATGCTGGATAATCCTTATACGGCTCACCGATATAAAACGGCTTATTATACTGCATATACAAATTTGAGTGCAACTCTTGGCACACTCACAAATATGCCTCTCGATATAGACCGGATTTTTATAATCGGAAATAAAGGTAAACCGGTCGATACATCTGAGCCTTTTTGGAATAAAGCTGCATTTTCCGCAAAACGCTTTTTAAATACATTTGTAAATGATTATTCCGTCAGTGAAGCCCGGGAAACTAAAAATCTCGACCTCTGGGTTAACTGGGGCAGAGATCAGGCACAGGTGCTCAATGTATTGATACGGGAGAAGTTTACCCCTGAGTACAACGTGAGTGTAGATGTTAAGGTATCGAATGCAACAGTTATTCAGGGCATACTTGCAGGAAAAGGTCCTGATGTTCTGCTTCAGATGACCCGCACCGAGCCTGTTGATTTAGCAATGCGCGGTGCTTTGGTGGATTTGACTCGGTATGAGGATTACGATGAGGTTATAAATCGTTTCAACAGCGGAGCAATGGTTCCCTATGAATATAAGGGCGGAACCTATGCTTTGCCCGATACACAGAATTTTTATATGATGTTTGTCCGCACTGATATTTTGGATGAATTTGGTTTGGAAATTCCTGAAACCTGGGATGAATTTTTCAGAGCAGCCACTATTTTGCAGCGCAGTAATTTGCAGGTATCTCTTCCGTATACTCAAATTACCAGCAGTACAACGGTAAATGTTGGTGTAGGGGGACTTACTCTTTATCCTACTGTTTTACTGCAAAACGGCTTGTCACTTTATAATGATGAACTTAATGAAAGTACTTTGACTAAGCCTGAACAGCTTAAAATGTTTACCGAATGGTGCGAATGGTACACCAAATATAAGATACCGACTGTTATGGATTTTTATAACCGTTTCCGTATAGGCAGTGCTCCTATAGGAATTGCAACCTATACGCTTGCAACTCAAATTAAAGCAACAGCGCCTGAAATTGATGGTAATTGGACCGTTGCAAGACTTCCGGGCGTAGAAAGAGGCGACGGCACGGTTAACTATGTATCGGCAGGAGCAGGTACAGGATGCGCTATAACAAAGCTTTCCCAAAATAAGGAAGCTGCGTGGAAGTTTCTTAAGTGGTGGACTTCGGCTGAAACTCAGGTGGAATTTTCCAACAATCTTGAATCCTATATAGGTCCTTTAGGACGCGTAGCAACCTCTAATATAGAGGCTTTTGATGATATGGGTTGGGATGCAGAATTATTGCCTGCTATAAAAGACCAACAGGCAAATGTGCAGGAAATTCCCGAGATTCCCGGCGGATATTATACGGCCCGAGGCATTGATCAGGCTTTTTGGAATGTTATTGAACAAAATAAAAAGCCTAAGGATATGCTTACAGAGTGGGGCGATATTGTCAACAAGGAAATTAAACGAAAACAAGCTGAATATAGCAACTGAACCGTTTACCATTAATTTTTAATTGTGTGAAAGGAACATGGCAGATGAAAGCAATAATGCTGCATAAAAAAAGCACATCAACTAAATTAAACAGAGGCATAGGTGAAAATGCGGCATTTTGGCTTTTAATGACTCCGTTTTTGATTTTGTTTTTTCTGTTTACTGTTTTGCCGGTTTTGTCATCAATTGTTTTGAGCTTTTTTTCTTACGATACGGTGTCTGTGCCGAAATTCAATTTTTTGACAAATTATTTAAGAATGTTTACAGGAGATGAGGTCTTTCCTAAAGCAGTTCTTAATACCTTGAAATTTGCTGTTATTACAGGACCTTTAAGCTATTTATTGGCATTTCTGCTCGCTTGGCTTATAAACGAATTTAATCCCACTATCCGGACAATACTTGCTTTTATCTTTTATGCGCCAGCTCTTACGGGTAATGCATATTTTATTTGGCAGGTGGCTTTTTCAGGAGACAGCTTCGGCTATGCCAACAGTTTGCTTATTTCTTTGGGGCTTATTACCGAACCCATTAACTGGTTTAGAAATATCCAGTACAGTACGGTAATTTTAATGATTGTGCAGCTGTGGGGAAGTATAGGTATTTCGTTCCTTGCAAACATTTCGGGTCTTCAGAATGTAAATCCGGAGCTTTACGAGGCAGGCGCGTTGGACGGCATCAAAAACAGATGGTATGAGTTGTGGTATATAACATTACCCGGAATGAAGGATATACTTCTGTTTGGAGCTGTTATGCAAATACAAGCAAGCTTTGCGGTGGGACCGGTGATACAAATGCTTGCAGGATATCCGAGTACGAACAATGCGGTAGATACTATTGTTACGCATTTAAGCGATGTCGGAACGGTGCGTTACGAAATGGGCTATGCTTCGGCAATATCTGCTGTTTTGTTTTTAATGATGCTTATAG
>CALWUZ010000195.1 GCA_944384845.1 uncultured Clostridia bacterium | reverse complement strand
GGCTGCGTCAACGGCGGCGGTCAGCCGATTCAGCCGCAGTTTGTAAGGGATACTGTTGACCTTAAGGCTAAACGCGCCAAGGCGCTTTACGATCAGGACGCGGCTATGAATATCAGAAAATCCCACGAGTCGCCGGTGGTCAAGAAGCTTTACAGCGAATGGTACGACGGCTTCGGCGGTCACAAGGCTCACCATGATCTTCATACATCGTATGTACCGCGCAGGAAATATTCAAAATGATTATACCTCGGGCGCTGCCTTACGGCGGCGCCCGAAAATTTATTCTGATTGACAAAACGGCGATTTTGGAATATAATATGAGCATATAATAAAAACGAGAGGAAACGCTTATGTTTTTGAAAAGACACATATCGTTTTTTGCTATATGCGTAATGCTGACCGTTCTTCTGTCCGCCTGCGGAGATAAGGAAGTCACGTCAAGCCTGCCGTCCGACCCGGACAATACAAGCCACGGCTCTTCAAGCGTGCCTTCGGAGCCTTCAAATCCTTCCGATACCGACAGCAGCGACACTGCGACAAGCAGCAATGTTTCAAGCAATAATTCTTCGAGCAGCAGACCGCCGGTCACGTCATCCCAAACCAGCGAGCCGCATCTTCATGCCTGGAGAAAAACAAAAGATGAGCAGCCTACTTGTACTAAGGCTGGATTTACACTTTGGGAATGCAGCTGCGGTGATACAAGGACAGAATAAATAGATGCCAAAGGTCACAGCTGGGGAGAATGGAAGGTTACCAAGGACCCCACGTATACAACCCTCGGCGAGAGGGAGCGTGTCTGCACTGTCTGCGGCGCTTCCGAAAGGGAGGAGATCGCGAAGCTTTCGCTTGACAATCTGCCTCAGGAGATTTTAGAGCTTGTGAACGAGGAAAGGGAAAAGGCAGGTTTAGGCTTGCTTAAACTAGAATATCGCGAGGATATTGAAGGATGTGCCAAAACCCGCGTGGAAGAAATTACCCGGGTTTTTGATCATGAAAGACCTGACGGAAGCGATTATTCCTCAGTTTTTGAAGAGAATAGTATTTCGGTAACAAATTCGGGTGAAAATATTGCTGAGGGATACCAGACGGCGCAAGACGTAATAAGCGGCTGGATGAACTCTGAGGAAAACGTAATATACAGAGACAATATTTTATCCGATGATTTCACCGGTATTTCGGTGGGCGTTACGGAGAAAGACGGAGTTTTATACTTGGTGCTGCTCTTTATAGGCTGAGTTCAGCCCCTTAACGGATTTTACGCTAAGGGGCTTTTTTATGAGTTTCTGTATTATACAAACAAAAGCTTACGGAGTTGCTTTATGAAATTTATAATCGAGCATTTATCAAAACGCTTTGAAAAAAAGGAAGTGCTGAAGGATATAAGCTTCACCTTTGAGGAGGGCAGAATCTACGGTCTTTTAGGCCGCAACGGCGCGGGCAAAACCACGCTTTTCAACTGCCTTAACAAGGACATAAAATCCGACGGCGGCGCCTTTTATTTTGAGGAAAACGGCGAAAGGCGCGGCGTAAACGCCGAGGACATAGGCTATGTTCTTTCAACGCCTACCGTTCCGGAATTTCTGACCGGCAGGGAATTTCTGAAATTTTTTATGGACATAAATGAAAAATCCGTACATAATCCCAGACCGATTGACGAGTACTTCGACTATATGAGCATTGAACCGGAGGACAGGGACAAGCTTTTAAAGGATTATTCTCACGGTATGAAAAATAAAATGCAGATGCTGGTAAACATAATAGCTCAGCCTAAGCTACTCCTGCTCGACGAGCCGCTCACCTCGCTTGACGTTGTGGTGGCGGAGGAAATGAAGCAGCTTCTGCGCTCGCTCAAGGCGGGCAGGGTAACCGTTTTTTCTACTCATATAATGGACCTTGCCCTCGATCTGTGCGACGAAATAGTGCTGCTTAATCACGGCGTGCTTGAAAGGGTTGAAAAATCAAACGCCGATAACGCGGAATTTAAGGAAAAAATAATTGCGGCGCTGCGGGAGGACGGGCATGAATAAAATCCTTCGCCTTTCCTTCTCGCTGAAAAATACTTACAGGGTAAACTCTATACTCTATTCTCTCAAACAGCTTCCGCTGATAAAAAGGATTTTGCCCGATATGCTGTACGGCGTGACGGGGCTTAAAATATTTGCCAATATCGTCTCGGTCTTTATAGAGGTTTTTTCTGTTTTCGCAGGCAAGCTGCTTTATTTTCTGACTATGGTAGCCGGAGCAGCAGCATTATATGAAAATGCTCCGAAAGAGCGGGTTTTCCTGCATATTCTGCTTTTTCTGACAGTGATAGGCTCCTTCATGAACACGCATATTTTCAATCCCACTAGGGATAAGTACTATGCCGTTATTTTAATGCGTATGGACGCGCGGGGCTATACTTTAGTGAATTACGGATACTCTGTTCTCAAGGTTATCGTCGGGTTTCTTCCGTTTTCCCTTATTTTCGGCAGCCTGAACGGCGTGCCGCTATGGTTCTGTTTTTTAATTCCCTTTTCTGTGGCGGGAGCAAAAATTACGGCGGCGGCATATACACTGTGGGATTATGAGCGCAGGGGAAACGCATACAATGAAAACAAGCTTTCAAAATTTGTGTGGAGCATCGCGGGCATACTTCTTGCGGCGGCTTACGGTCTGCCTGCCGCGGGTCTGCTGCTGCCCGATACCGCGTCTCTTATTATAATGACCGCCTTTATTCCTGCAGGGATTATATCTGCTAAAAAGATTATTGCTTTTGGCAGCTACAGCGAAATCAACCGCGAGCTGCTCTCGCAGATGATGACCCAGATTGATACGGCAAAACAGGCGGCAAAAAAATCCGGCGAAAGAAGCATTTCGGACGACACCGCCGTCACCAGCGGCAGAAAAGGCTTTGAATATCTTAACGAGCTGTTTATAAAGCGCCATCAGAAAATTTTGTGGAAAGCCGCAAAATCGGTTTCATACGTCTGCCTGTTTCTTGTTTTAGGCGCACTGCTTGCGCTTTATCTCGCGCCGCAGGCAAGGGGAGAGGTAAATGAGCTGATTCTGAACTGGCTGCCGTATTTTGTTTTTATTATGTATGCTATCAACCGCGGCACGGGCTTTACAAGAGCGCTGTTTATGAACTGCGACCACAGCCTGCTTACCTATTCGTTTTACAAGCAGCCTAAGTTTGTATTGAAGCTTTTTAAAATCCGGCTGCGGGAAATTATCAAAATCAACGCTGTTCCCGCGGCGGTTATCGGTGCGGGACTTTCATTGATTCTTTTTGCGTCGGGAGGAACCTCTAATCCGCTTAATTATGCGGTGCTTTTTGTTTCAATCCTTTCGATGAGCGTTTTCTTTTCGGTGCATTATCTTACCATTTATTATCTGCTTCAGCCGTATAACGCGGGAACAGAGATAAAAAGCGCCACCTACCAGCTTGTGCTTTCGGTTACATATCTGGTCTGCTTTCTTATGATGCAGCTTAAAATGCCTATTTTAGCGTTCGGAATCTGCTGCATAGCATTTTGTATTCTTTATTCGGTAATAGCCTGCGTGCTGGTATACAGGTTTGCGCCCCGAACCTTCCGTCTGCGCGCATAACGCATAAAAACCGACCGGCTGTCTGACCTTTTTGTGCCAGACAGCCGGTTTTTGCGTATATACTGAAAAGATATGCTTATTCGCTGCGCAGCGCGGTTACGGGATCGCGCTTTGCCGCTATTCTTGACGGGAAAATTCCGGCTATTAACGTCAGCAGCATGCTGATAATGACCAGTATTACTCCTCCCATTACCGGCAGAGCCGCCAGCCCCGATATATCGGTGATAGCCGCGATTACCGCGTTTATCGGAATAAGCAGAAGAAGCGTCGCCAATATGCCGATGGCTCCCGCCACAAAGCCGACTATAAGCGTTTCCGCGTTGAATACGCGCGAAACGTCGCGCTTTGAGGCTCCCATTGCACGAAGTATGCCTATTTCCTTTGTGCGTTCGAGCACTGAAATATAGGTTATTATACCTATCATTATTGACGAGACAATAAGCGAAATGCTTACAAACGCGATAAGAATATAGCTTATTGCGTTGATTATAGTGGTGACTGACGAGAGCATAAGCCCTATATAATCGGTATAGGTTATTTTATCCTTATCCTCGGCGGAATCATTGTAATCGGTTATAAGCTGTGAAATCGTTTCCTTGGCTTCAAAATCCTTAGGATATATATTGATTACGGCGGGGTCGTTCAGGTCAGAGACTCCCATCAGGCTGAGGTTGCCGTCATATGTTGCGGAGCCGTTCTGGTTTTCAAGCGCCGTGTTGAAGCGGTCGAGAATTTCATCATCGCTCATTCCTGCGGACTTCATCTGCTGTATATATGCGTTATATTCCGCCTGCTGATCTTCCGGCAGAGAAGCGATATACGCCGTCAGCTGCTCAAAGGTCATTTCCTCCTCGCCGCTGTCAAAGGGCAGCCCCGTAAATACGTTGATTTCCGGATTTTCCTTCTGCGCCTTTACGATTTCGCTGTCGTTCACCTTGTTTATCAGATGCTCCATTAGTCCGCTTGTATAGCCGACAAACCCGCTTGTGGCGTCGTTTACTGATTCTTCGGAAGGCTTTATTATACCTACCACGCTTATGACCTCGGCGTCGGCTAATTTAGACTGTATATAAAGCTCGTCTTCGGTTTTGTCCTGCCAGGTTCCGTCGCCGTTTTTCTCAAAATAATCGGTATTGCACAAAAGCTTGAATTTAAGGTTTAAAATATCGTCGTAGGAATATGAAACCTCCTCGGTAGCTTCGATTTTTTCGCCGTTCTGGGCTTTTTTCATCATTTCCTCAAGCTCCTCGGAGTCTTTAAGTCCCAAGGCGTAAAGTGTATAATCGCTAATGCGGTTGTTTTTGTCAACGACAAGTACGATTTCATTGTAATTTTCAGGCATTCTTCCCGCAACTACGTCATATTGTTTGTCAAGCAGGTCTTGATTGTCAAAGAGACGGTTCCAGACCTCTGTGTTTGAAAATGAAGAAGCCGCCGATGATGAATTTGACGAGCTTTCTCCGAAAATGGATTCAAAAACGGTGTTGGGGTTTACTCTTTTGCCGTTTTCGTCGTATATATTCATAACGGTAGAGTATTCGTATTCGATTTCACTTGTGTTTTCCTTAAATGCGTCGGTTTCTTCGATATGCTCCTTGAAAAGACTTAAATTATTGGAGGAAAGACCGTTTACCATGGTTGACATCATTTCGGTCATAATATTATTGCTGTAAATCCTGTCGGGCTCTCTTTCCTCATCGACCTTTTCTTCACTCATCAGGTCTGAAACGAGGTTGCTTATATCCATTCCCGTTTTTTCAATAGTAACCGGATAGCTTGAAAGCGTCTCCTCCTCGACCTGTCCTATATATGCGTTTACGCCGTTTGAGAGGGAAAGTATAAGCGCGATGCCTATAATGCCTATAGAGCCGGCGAAGGAGGTAAGAAAGGTGCGCGCCTTTTTGGTCAGAAGATTGTTGAGCGAAAGTGAAAGAGCGGTGAAAAAGGACATTGAGGGTCGCTTTTTATCGCCGGTTTTCACCTCTGCTTCGTCTTCTGAGGAATACGGCATACTGTCGTCGGTAATTTGGCCGTCAAGCAGGCGGACTATCCTTGTAGAGTATTTTTCCGCAAGCTCCGGATTGTGGGTGACCATAATGACAAGGCGGTCCCTCGCGATTTCCTTGAGCAAATCCATTATCTGCACCGATGTTTCGCTGTCAAGCGCTCCGGTGGGCTCGTCTGCCAGCAGTATTTCCGGATTGTTTACAAGGGCGCGCGCAATCGCCACACGCTGCATCTGCCCGCCGGATATTTCGTTCGGCTTTTTGTAAAGCTGGTCGCTTAAGCCTACCTTTTCAAGCGCCTCGGCGGCGCGGCGGCGGCGCTCGGATTTTGATACGCCGGAAAGCGTCAGAGCCAGCTCAACGTTGGAGAGAACGCTTTGATGCGGTATCAGATTATAGCTTTGAAAAATAAAGCCTACCGAATGGTTGCGGTAATTATCCCAGTCTCTGTCCTTATACATCTTTGTAGACCTGCCGTTTATGACAAGGTCGCCGTCGGTATACTGGTCAAGACCGCCGATAATGTTCAGCAGCGTGGTTTTTCCGCAGCCGGACTGACCGAGTATTGACACAAACTCGTTTTTGCGGAACTCTATGCTTACGCCTTTAAGCGCGTGCACTACGGTGCCGCCGGTTACATAATCCTTTTTAATATTTGACAGTTTTAGCATTTATTTCCCTCCGTTTGGCTTTAAAAATTATACTTTGTATTTTTAAATAAAATATGAATGTATAAAAAATATTTGATAAATATATCCTGCAGTGCTATAATGGACATATATGCGGCAGCTTTTTAATGTTATGAAAGGTAGGCTGTTATGGAAAATATCTTTAAAAAACTGACGGTGTATCTGTCGGGTCTTCTGATAGTCGCCACGGTTTTTCTGATTTTTGTAATACCGACGTATATTAAATCGGAAAGGAAAATTGATTTTTTCTCATCAAACCAGATAGTTGAAAATATACGGAATATGGAAATCAACCTTACCTCGGTCATATATGTTCAGAACAAAAGCGGCGATTGGGTGGAATACCAGCGTCTGCACGGAAGCGAAAACCGCATATGGGTAAGCATAGATAAAATTCCGGAGGATTTGGGCGACGCCTTTATCTCTATCGAAGACGAGCGCTTTGAGCAGCACAGCGGAGTGGACTGGAAGAGAACCATCGCAGCTGTGGGCAACAAGCTGCTTAAATTCGACGATACCGAGTTCGGCGGCTCGACAATAACGCAGCAGCTCATAAAAAACGTAACCGGCGACAACGATAAAAGCTCACTGCGTAAAATACGCGAAATAGTGAGGGCTTTGCTTATAGAAAAGCAGTTAAGCAAAACCGAAATACTTGAGGCGTATCTCAACACTATAGCGCTGGGCAACGGAATATGCGGTGTACAGGTGGCGGCGAACTATTATTTCAACAAGGATGTAAGCGAGCTTACCCTTGTGGAATGCGCCGCGCTTGCGGCTATTACCAAAAATCCGTCGAAATACAATCCGGA
>CALWUZ010000194.1 GCA_944384845.1 uncultured Clostridia bacterium | reverse complement strand
AATATAACTGCCTCCTGTCGCTTTAAGGGCGGCCGCGTACGCAGTCCGTCTATTTTATTATACTTAAAGCCGCGGAAAATATCAACAATTACGGCGCGGTTTAAGCAAATTATTTTTTATTTTCCGGTTAAAAAAACATGCGCCTTTAAAAGCGCATGTCGAATATTTTTAGATTTAGCCGAAAAATGCCGCAAAAGCGGATTTTTTGAATTTTTGGTATATAAAAAGGAAAAAACGCTTGTCGAATTTTTTAAAATAAAATCGGAAAAGGTCGTAAAAGCTTGATTTTAAGAAAATAAAAACTGAAAACGTAAAAAAATGTCTGTTATCAGATTTCAGATTAACAGGGGGATTCAAAAAGGGGAGAACTCCCCCTTTGCCGAAGAAGATCCGAACCCCCTATGCAGCGTGGTGATGTCCGCGCGGCACGAGCGCATAAAACCAAAGTGAAAAATTTGTCGGATATTTTAATAAAATATCGGAAAATGTCAAAAAAGCTTTTTTAGTTTAAGTATAAAATTATATTTTTATGGCTCATCGGTTAAACCAAGCAGATAATCGGTTGTTGTGTTATAAAATTTTGCAAGTTTAACAAGAATGTCTGTTGGTATATCGTTTTCACCGGTTTCATATTTTGAATATCCAGTTTGTGACATTCCGAGAAATTCTGCAACTTGAGTTTGAGTTAAATCTTTGTCTGTTCTCATCGCTCTTATTCGCTCATACATTTTTATCACCAAGATTAATATAATGCAGGCATCATTTTATATTTGAATTTTAACCTGAAACAGGTTAAAATATGTTTTAAGGAGGTGCATAAAATGTAGTTGTCCTGAAAATTTGCAAAAAAATGTAAAATAAAAAAAACGGAGGAATAAAAGTGTCAAGCTTTATAGAAGAACTTTATTTTGAAAACATAAGACCGCAGTCGCGCGTATCAGAAAAAAGCGAATTTTATCAAAAGGAATATGAAAGAAAACTCAGCAGCAAGGAGCAGCTCTTAAAAATGCTGCCGGAGGAATACAAAAAATTTTTATAGAGTATTTAGACGCCTGTTCTGTCGTGGACGGCGAGGATACGCTGGACAGCTTTGTAAGGGGCTTTAAGCTTGGCGCAGGATTCGCTTTGGAAACCTTTAATTCAGAACAAACGCTTTTAAAAGACCTGCTTAAGGACAGCGGCGAATAATTAGAATTTATTTCCGCCATTTGTTTCAAGTCTATAAAAAAGACGCGGCGCTTTAATCGCGCCGCGCGACTTTACGCGTAAGCCTGGTTTTTATGCCCTGTTCCTGCCCGAAGAAAGCTTTTTTACCGTAGAGGCGAGACTGTCGGTAATGTCTTCGGTGGAAAGCCTCCATTCCCAGTTGCCGGAGGGGACGCCGGGAGTGTTGAGACGGTCGGCGGAATCAAGCTGAAGATAATCCTGCATAGGTATAATCACTATCCGCGCCTTTGATTTCATGCCGTAGGAAATAAGGCTTAAAACCGCGGATTTGGATTTGTCGGCGGGAACAAGCTTTGAAAACATAAGCTTTTCCTTTTCAGACGCCTTTTCGTACCAGCCGCGGGTTGTGTCGTTGTCGTGCGTGCCGGTGTAGCATACGCAGTTTTTCGGATAGTTCTTCGGCAGAAACGGATTGTTAAGGTCGGTATTGAAGGCGAACTGAAGCACCTTCATGTTCGGAAAGCCCGTGTCCTCAATAAGCTTTTTTACCTCAGGCGTGTCTCCGCCGAGGTCCTCCGCGATTATTTCGGCGGTTACGCTGTCCCGCATAAGGTTCCAGAAGGATATTCCCACGCCCTTTTTCCAGGTGCCGCTTTTGGCGTTTTCGGCTCCGTAGGGTATGGCGTAGTAATCCGCGAAGGCACGGAAATGATCGATTCTTATCACGTCGTAAAGCTTTGAATTATGAATAAGCCGCCGCCGCCACCATTCATAGTTGTTTGTTTTCTGATATTCCCAGTCGTAAATCGGGTTGCCCCAGAGCTGACCGTCCGCCGAAAAGACGTCGGGCGGAACGCCGGCAACCATTACGGGGGTCATATCGCGCCCCAGACGGAAATTATCGGGATTGCTCCATACGTCGGCGCTTTCAAGCTGTACGTAAAAGGGTATGTCTCCTATGATTTTTATGCCGTTTTCCGAGGCGTAGGCCTTGAGCTTCAGATACTGCGAAAAAAAGAAATACTGTGTTATTTTGTAAAAAAGTATCTGCTCGGAGTGCTTGTTTTTAAACTGCTCCATAGCGGCGGGCAGGCGGTATTTAAGCCCGTCCTCAAGCTCGGTGAAGCTTTTGCTCCGCCGGGCTTCCTTTATTGCCATAAAAACCGCGTAATCGTCCAGCCAATAGGCGTTTTCGCGGCAGAACGTTTTGAAATCCCTGGATTTTATATTAAAGTTTTCCGCCGCCTTTTTTATAAGCGGCAGCTTGAACGCCCTCGCCGCCTTATAGTCGGTGTGCTTCGGGAAGTCGGGCGGGACGATGTCTTCCGGTTTTAAAAGCCCGAGATTCACAAGCTGTTCAAGGTCGATAAGCAGCAGTTCGCCCGCGAAGGAGCTTACCGAGCTGTAGGGCGAGTTGCCCCTGCCGACGGGACATAAAGGGAGCAGCTGCCAGTAGGTCTGGCGGCTGCTCTTGAGAAAGTCTACAAAGCGGTATGCCTCACGGCCGAGCGAGCCTATGCCGTAAGCGCCGGGAAGCGACGATATGTGCAGCAGAACGCCGCTTTCCTTCTGATATTTTACCTCATTACCCTTTAACAGCACCCGCCGCAACTCCTTTTATTATATATTTCTGACTTGACAGATAAAAAACTATGACCGGAATTATTGAAAGCACAAGCATCGCCATCATAGCGCCCATGTCTATCGAGCCGTAGCCGCCCTTTAAATATTGTATGGCGATGGGAATGGTTTTATAATCTCCGCCGATTACAAGATAGGGCAAGAGATAGTCGTTCCATATCCACATAGAGTTTAAAATCGCCACTGTTATGGCGGTGGGTGTGAGTATCGGGAAAACTACCCTCCAGAAGGTCTGGAAGGGGGAACAGCCGTCTATTGTGGCTGCCTCTTCTATTCCGAGCGGAACGGTTTTTATAAATCCGGTAAACATAAATACTGAAAGCCCCGCCCCGAAGCCCAGATATATCAGTATTATGCCGAGCGGATTGTCAAGGCGCAGGACATTCGCCGTTTTGGACATGGTGAACATGACCATCTGAAAGGGAACGATCATCGAAAAAACGAGCGAGTAGTACAGAAGCGACGTAAAGACGTTTTTTACGCGGACTATATACCACGCGCACATCGAGGTGAATATCAGAATCGCGGCAATGGAAAAAACCGTGATAAACAGCGACCAGCCGAACGCCGAGGGGAAGCCGGTGCTTTTGATTCCCTCGGTATAGTTCGCAAGTCCTACGAACTCGTCTCCGACAGGCAGCGTAAAGGGGCTGGCGCTGATGGAGAACTTGGCCTTGAAGGAGTTTATCAGTACTACGGCTACCGGAAAAATAAACGCGGCGGCGAAAACGATAAGAAAAATAAAGCAGACCGCGTTGATTATCTTTCTGCCCATCAGCTTTCAACCTCTTTTCTGCGGGTCAGCGACAACTGCGCCAGCGCGATGACCGCTACTATAATAAAGAATATAACCGCCTTTGCCTGTCCCACGCCCTCATATCCCGTGCGGGAATAAAAGGTATTGTAAATATCCAGCGCAACCATCTGGGTGCGGTTGGAGGGCGCGCCGGCGGTCAGCGCTAAATTCTGGTCGAACAGCTTAAAGGAATTTGTAATCGTAAGGAACAGGCAGATTGTGACAGACGGCATGACCGACGGAATTATCACCCTGAAAAGCACGGTGAAGGGACCCGCGCCGTCCACCCGCGCCGCCTCTAAAATCTCACCCGAGATATTCTGTATGCCGGCGATATAAATAATCATCATATAGCCTATCATCTGCCAGTGCATAAGGATAACGAGTCCCCAGAAGCCGTAAGTGGGGTCGGACGTTATAGAATAGCCGAACTGGTAAAGAAAGCCGTTAATTATAACCTGCCATATATAGCCGAGCACGATGCCTCCGATAAGATTCGGCATAAAGAAGACGGTGCGGAAAAAATTCGTGCCGGGCAGGTCTCTTGTAAAAAGCAGGGCGAGCGCAAAGGCGATAACATTTATGCCGATTACCGAAATCACCGCAAATTTCAGCGTGAATATAAGAGAATCAATAAAAAGGCGGTCGTCGGTAAAAGCCCTGATATAATTTGAAAAACCGACAAAGTTGGCGTCGGTGACGGTCCGAAATTCGGTAAAGGACAGCAGCACGCCCATTATAAACGGAACTGCAAAGGCTATAACAAAGGCTGCAAGCGTCGGCATTACGAACAGCGGAAACCAGCGTTTTACCGTTTTTTCCATTTATGCCCGCTCACTCTTCCATTTGTTGATTACAACGTCTTCTACGTCGGCCCATTTTTTGTCGCCCTGAACGTAATCAAGCAGAGCGCTGCCGACGTCCTTTTTAAACGCCTCGCTCGGGAAACCGGTAAATATCCAGGAAACGTTGGTGACCGAGTCGTCCTTCATATAGCGTGAAATCTCCCTCGCGAGCGGGTCGTCGGGCAG
>CALWUZ010000193.1 GCA_944384845.1 uncultured Clostridia bacterium | reverse complement strand
ATACCCGCTCGGCATCAATAATAGGCGGAGCTCAGTTCTGCGGAAACAGTTATGTAAGCAAGGGTCAGAACACATATTTTTACATGAATTATAATATAAAGGACCCGGGCAATTTATGGCATCAGTACGCTACGGCGGTACATAACGCCGCCTCCTCCGGCAGTCAAACAGCCAAGACCTACCGCGATCTTAAGAACGCCGAGCTTGATTTTCTTATTCCGGTTTATGAGGATATGCCGTCGGCTGTTTCAGAGCTTCCCCAAAAGAGTGGTAAGCTTAATAACTATTATTTCAGTTCCATCTCGGTTTCGGGGCTTACTCCGACCTTCTCAAGATTTACATATGATTATGATTTAAAGGTTTCGGGAAATACTACGGTAAAGGTTACTATGCCCTCCGGCGCGTCATATGCCGGCGCCGATTCCTACGCGCTAAGCGCCGGAAGAAATATCGTAAGGCTTAAGGTAAGGTCGCAGACCGGCTATACAACCGATTATGTTATAGACGTAAACGCGGATAAAGCGTGTATCCTTTATATAGATTCCGGAAAGGGTATAATTGACGGTAATCCGGCACAGCCCGAAAGACCTGATGAACCCGATAATCCGGCGACAACGGTTATGCGCGGAGACGCAAGTGGCGATGGAAAAATAAACGGTAGAGATTTGGCAAACATACAAATGCATATATTGAATGTTAAATTGCTTACTGGAAATAATTTTGAAGGAGCTGATACCGATTATAATAAAATAATAAACGGTAGAGATCTTGCCAATGTGCAAATGCATATATTAGGTGTAAAATCACTTACCTAAATTTTGAAAAGAAGTGGTGATTCAATATATGAATCTTAGATTGAAAAATTTACTTATTTTTGCTTTTTTAATTATGGTAATTTTCAGTTCTGCCGTTTTTCACGTGTCAGCTGCGAGTACCATTATAGCCTTGAGTTCCGATAATATAAGAGTTAATGAATCGTTTACAATAACTGTAACTGTCACCGGAAGCGAAAGTATGTACAGTAATCAGTATACTGTTGAATATAATCCGGATGTATTAAAATTTGAAGATGGTGATTCTGCCGGAGGTGATGCTGGGATAGTTACTGTTGCCCCGGTTCTCTATGGAGAATCCAAAAAATCCTGCTCACTTAGATTTACGGCAATATCCGCCGGCTCATCTCCGATACGTGTTAATGGATACGTTTATTATATGAATTCAGAAGAGTCTATTGGAGCTTCCACAACCCTTACCGTCTCCGATGCTTCGAAATCCTCCAATGCCAATTTAAGCGCGCTTTCATTAAGCAGCGGCAGGCTGTCGCCCTCATTTTCGGCTTCGAGAACATCGTATACCGCCACGGTCTCCAACTCGGTGACCGAGTGCCGGGTCTACGCTACGGCGGCGGACAGCGGCGCCAGCGTTTCAGTTTCGGGCAGCAACACGCTCTCGGTCGGCAGAAATACCCGCACCGTCACGGTTACGGCTCCGTCGGGCGCGCAGAAAACCTATACGATTACCATAACCAGACTTGAGGAGGGAGCGGAATCCTCCGATACCGATACCTCGTCAGATACCGAGTCCGCCGGGGAGGCGGGAGAAAATCCGTATGAAGCGACGGTGGACGGCGCAGCTTATACCGTGGCGACGGACATTTCGGGTATAACGCTTCCTACCGGTTTTACGGCTTCAACGGCGGAATATAACGGCGCCGAGGTAGCCGTGGCGGAGGACAGCGGCAAAAATCTTACGGTTTATTATCTTAAGGCCGCGGACGGCGAGGAGTATGTTCCCTATCTGCTGAACTCCGGCAGCGGTGATTTTGAAAGACTTAAATACGCGGTTTTCGGGGATAAGATCTATATTTTCGCTGATATTCCCGACGGCTATACCGTTCCGGAAGGCTACTATGAAACCGATGTTAAAATCGGGGAATTTGATTTAAGAGCGTATGCCGACAGCGGGGAGGAAACGCCTGAATTTTATTATCTCTACTGCTTCTTTGACGACGGTTTCCGCACCTACCGCTATGACAGCCGCGAAAACGTTTTGCAGAGATGCCCCGAATTTCAGCTTGTTCCGGAGAACGGAGAAGCTCTTTCGGAAAACGCGGGACTTATTGAGCGTTTCAACTCGCTTTCATCTAATGCCAAGGTGATTGTTATCGGACTTCTGCTTGCGGCGGCCGGGGCGGCGGCGCTTATCGTGATGCTGATTGTAAAGCTTGTAAACAGTAAAAACACGCTTCCGGGTGATGATGACGACGATCTCGACCTGATGTTCAGCAACAGCTTCGACAGCGTAAACGTCAGCGACGGTTCGGTGAGCGAGCCGGAGGACGACGCTATTGTGGATTTGCCGTCGGACAGCGGCAGGCATAAGGGAGAGAACGGCGAAAACAGAAAAGAACCGCCGGAAGAAGACGATAATCTGAATTAAAGCTTCGGCGCAGGGCGCGCGAAGATCCGGGAAATTCTGCCGGGGGCTTCAGCTCCCGGCTTTTTTGTGCCGCAGGGCAAAAATTTGCAGGAAAGAGAGGCTGCCGGTTTGAAAAAATATCTTTGGGGCTTTTTATATGCCGCGGTTTTGACGGCGTTTACGGTTTATATACTGCTGGATACCTTCGTGATTGCCAGAGTATACCGTCAGGCGCCGCCCGGCGGGGTTTCGGCGGCAGAGAACACAGAAGAAAACACGGCAAAAATCACCGGAAATTCATATGAGGACGGCAATATCTCGGTTACAATAACGGAGCACCGCGTAAATGATACCTCCGTTTATGCGGCGGACGTGCGGCTTAAGTCGGCAGAGTATCTGAAGACGGCTCTTGCGAATGAAGCTTACGGTAAAAACGTTACCGAAAAAACCTCGGAAATCGCGGAAAGAAACAACGCTATTTTGGCGGTAAACGGGGATTACTACGGCAGCAGGGAAAGCGGATACGTTCTCAGAAACGGCGTGCTTTACAGAGATACGGCGGCGGACGGACGCGAGGCTCTGGTTATTTATGAGGACGGCTCTTTTGAGATAATATCAGAGGCGGAGGTTTCGGCAGAGCGGCTTCTTTCGGACGGAGCGGTGCAAATCCTTTCGTTCGGACCTGCCCTTGTGACGGACGGGCAGATTGCGGTCACCGAGAGCGAGGAGGTAGGCAGGTCCCAGGCGAGCAACCCGCGCACCGCGATGGGAGTTATTGACCGGCTGCACTATCTGTTTGTGGTGTCTGACGGCAGAACCGGCGAAAGCGAGGGGCTTTCCCTTTATGAGCTTGCGGAGTTTATGCAGTCGCTGGGCGCTCAGACGGCGTATAACCTTGACGGCGGAGGTTCGTCTACAATGTATTTTAACGGTGAGATTATCAATAATCCGACGACAAACGGCAGAAGGATACAGGAAAGGAGCGTGAGCGATATTGTATACATCGGATATTGACGCAAATTCCAAATCGGCGCTGAAAACCGCCCTTGTATATCTGCTCGCCTCGCTTTTCTGCGTGCTTTTCGGGGCGGTATATGAGCTTTTCGGGCACGGAGTTTATTCCTATTTTATGATATATGCTTTTGTTTTTCCGCTTGCTGGAGGTACTCTTCCGTTCTTTCTGCTGGGTCTCGCGCGCGTAAAAAAATACCCGCGCGCATCGGCGCGGAGGCTCTATCATTCCGGAATTGCCGCGCTTACGGTCGGGAGCGTTATACGCGGGGTTCTGGATATTTACGGCACGGCAAATTCGCTTACGGCGGTTTACTGGGCGGCGGGCGGCGTTTTTATTGTATCAGGCGCCGCGGTTTATTTGATACAGTCTTTCGGCAGGGGATTTTTAAGCCGGCGGCGAGATTGACAAAAAAAGCGGGATATATTATAATATATAATTTGGGAAATACAATAAAAGCGTAATAAGGTATATGCAGCCGCCGGAATGAGCGGCGCGCCGGCGAATGGAGATAAAAAAAGAATGGCGAGAATTGAAAACATAAGGAACGTTGCTATAATCGCGCATGTCGATCACGGAAAAACCACGCTTGTAGATCAGCTTTTAAGGCAGAGCGGCACCTTCAGGGAAAACGAGACCGTTAACGAGCGTGTAATGGATTCAAACGATCTTGAGCGTGAGCGCGGGATTACGATACTTTCAAAGAATACCAGCGTTATGTATGACGGCGTGAAGATAAATATAATCGACACCCCGGGACATGCCGACTTCGGCGGCGAGGTGGAGCGGATACTTCAGATGGTAGACGGCGTTCTGCTGCTGGTGGACGCGTTTGAGGGCTGTATGCCGCAGACCAGATTCGTGCTGAAAAAAGCGCTTTCGCTCGGCAAAAAAGCGGTCGTTGTAATAAATAAGATAGACCGGCCGATGGCGCGTCCGCACGAGGTTGTGGACGAGGTGCTGGATTTGTTTATTGAGCTCGGAGCGGACGAGGAGCAGATTGAGTTCCCGGTGGTCTTTGCCTCTGCGCGCGACGGTTATGCCACCTATTCGCCCGAGACTCCGGGAAAGGATATGAAGCCGCTGTTTGATGAGATTATAAAGGAAATAGCGCCGCCAGAGGGCGATCCCGACGGTCCGCTTCAAATCCTTTTCTCGAATATAGAGTATGACGATTATCTGGGCAGGCTCGGCGTAGGCAGGGTGATACGCGGCACGGTAAAGGCGGGTCAGGCCGCCGCGCTCTGCCATAAGGACGGAACCGATTCGGCTGTAAAGATATCCAAACTGTTTATGCGGCGCGGTCTTAAAAGGGTAGAGGAGGAAAGCGCCTCCGTGGGCGACATTATAGAGGTTGCCGGAATCGCCGGACTTGAAATAGGCGAAACCGCCTGCGCTCCCGACTGTATAGAGCCTCTGCCTTTTGTTAAGATAGACGAGCCGACGCTTTCTATGAATTTTATGGTGAACAATTCGCCATTCGCGGGAAGAGACGGTAAATTCGTGACCTCGCGCAACCTGCGTGACCGCCTTTTTAAAGAGGTAATGACCAACGTAAGCCTGCGCGTGGAGGAAACCGGCTCGGCGGACACCTTCAAGGTATCGGGCAGGGGTGAGCTTCATCTGTCCATACTGATCGAGACTATGCGCCGTCAGGGCTACGAGTTTCAGGTTTCACCGCCGGAGGTTATTTATAAGCAGGGTGAAAACGGCGAAAGGCTTGAGCCTATCGAGCTTCTGATGATTGAGGTGCCGGAGGAATATGTCGGCACTGTAATGGAGAAGCTCGGCAGCCGGCGTGCGGAGATTAAAAATATGGGAACCCGCGAGGGCGGAGTTTCGCATCTTGAATTTCTTATACCTGCGCGCGGGCTTCTGGGCTACCGCTCGCAGTTCCTTACCGATACCAACGGAAACGGAATTATGAATCATGTGTTTGACAGCTATCAGCCGTATAAGGGGGATATCGAGCAGCGTCTGACCGGCTCGATAATAGCGCATGAGACAGGTGAGACCACCGGCTACGGGCTGTTTAATACGCAGAGCCGCGGCAGGCTGTTTATCGGTCCCGGCACCCCGGTTTACGAGGGCATGATAGTCGGAGAAAATCCGAAAAACGAGGACATAGTCTGCAATGTCTGCAAAAAAAAGCAGATGACTAACACCCGCGCCGCCGGCTCGGATGACGCGCTCAGGCTTGTGCCGCCCGTAAAGCTTTCGCTTGAACAGTCTCTTGAATTTATTAAGCAGGACGAGCTTGTCGAGATAACTCCTCACAATATCCGTCTGCGCAAGCGGATTCTGGGCAAGGAGGAGCGCATGAAGGCAGAGTCGAGGAAAAAGGCATGAATTATATAATTCTTGATTTGGAGTGGGACAGTGCCTATTCTGCCAAGCATGAGCGGTTTATAAACCAGATACTTCAGATCGGTGCGGTAAAGCTGAACGGTACCTTTAATATCACAGATACGTTTGAGGAAACGATAAGGTCTTCGGTCTCAAAAAAGGTTACGGGGCGCTTTGCAAGGCTTACCGGCATAACCACCGAAAAGATGCGCGCCGGCATTCCGTTTGACGAGGCTGTGGACAGATATAACCAGTGGGCGGATAAGGATGCCGTCACTATGACCTGGAGCGATTCGGACCTTTATTCGATAAAGGAAAATGAGGAATATCTCTTAAGCGGCGGAAGAAAATTTGCCATAGGAAAGTATCTTGACCTGCAGAAATTTGTTCAGGGAGAGTTAAGGCTGAGAGGCTACGAGGATAAAAACCAGATTTCTCTTTCGGCGGCGGCACAGTTGCTCGGCGTTGAGACTGAGGGCTTTGAGCTTCATACCGCGGAGGACGACAGTCTCATCTGTGCGGCGCTGCTTCGTGAATGCTACAACAGAGAGCGCTTTCTGCCGCTGATACGCGATACCGCAGACCCTGAATTTTATAAGCGTCTGACCTTTAAGCCCTACGCGCTATCGAATATAAACGATGAGCGTATAGACCGTTCGGCGTTAAGCTTTCATTGCGACAGATGCGGCGCCGAGGCAAGGCGGATTTCGGCATGGCGTTACCGCAACCGCTGGTTCACGGCGAAATTTGCCTGTCCCGAATGCCGCCGGAAATTCAGCGGAAGGGTCACTTTTAAGAAAACCTATGACGATTTGATAATCCGCAGACGCATATGCGAGATAAAGAAGAAAACGGAGCAGAAGCCGGATGAAATGCAGCCTGTGTCCCAGACGGTGTAACGCCGAGCGAAACGAAGTGTCCGGCGCCGGTCTGTGCGGAATGCCTGCGCTGCCTAAGCTTGCAAGGGCGGCGCTTCATTTTTGGGAAGAGCCGTGCATAAGCGGTGAAAACGGATCGGGAACGGTGTTTTTCAGCGGCTGTTCTCTCGACTGCGTGTTCTGTCAGAATTACGAGGTGTCTCACGGCGGTTTCGGCAGAGTTGTAAGCTGTGAGCGTCTTGCGGATATTTTCAGGGAGCTTGAGGCAAAGGGTGCACATAATATAAACCTTGTGAGCCCGACTCATTTTGTGCTGGCGATAATCCGCGCGCTTGATATATATAAGCCATCGGTTCCCGTGGTATATAACTCCGGAGGCTACGATACGCTCGGGCTTATAAGGTCGCTTAAGGGCTATATCGATATTTATCTTATGGATTTGAAATACCTTTCGCCGGAACGCGCCGCGCGTTATTCCGGCGCGGAAGACTATCCGGAATATGCAAAGGCGGCTGTTAGAGAATGCTATATCCAGCAGCCTGTATGCGAAATAAAGGACGGCGTTATGCTCAGAGGGCTTATAGTAAGGCACCTTCTGCTGCCGCGCGGCACCGGCGAGGCGATAAGGGTTTTTGACTGGGTCAGGGAAAACGCTCCGGACGCGTACTTCAGTATAATGAGTCAGTACACTCCCTGCGGCAGAGTCGGAATAACGCCTGAGCTTAACCGCAGGATAACAAGGCGCGAATATGAAAAGGTGCTTTCGCACATATGCGAGTCCGATTTTGACAGGGTCTATTTTCAGGAGCCTTCAAGCGCCGGCAAGGAGTATGTCCCGCCGTTTGACCTGACGGGCGTATAGCCGGCTCCGGAGTAAGCCGGCAGCGGAAAAATCAATAAAAATATATACGGGCGGCGTTCCGACCGGTGCTCTGCGGCACGGTGCGGTCGCCGCCTGTTTGCGCGGCGTAAAACCGAGCGGGTCTAAAAGATAATAATTAATAAAAATGTCTTTATTTTTGTAATGCGGTGTGGTATAATTCATTATGTATTTTTGCGCTCTGAAGGAGGCGGCTGTATGAGGCTTAAAACTCTGCTTTCGGCATGCGTTTCGGCGCTGCTCTGTTTTTTGCTGTGCGGCTGCAGCCTGTTTGCGACCGATACCGCCGAGCTGCTCAGTCCGCCGGCGCTTTCGGGCGATCTGGCGCCTATTGCCGATGCGATAAGCAAAAGTGTCGGGGGCGATTACACGCTTAAATATCCGTCGGGCGGCAATTTCCGCTCGGCGGTAGTACAGAACGATATAGACGGCGACGGCTTATTTGAGGCTTTCGCGTTTTACAGCACCGGCGGCGGAAGCTCAGACGCGGCGGCTACAATGCACATCAATATCATCTGCAGCAGGGACGGCGAGTGGGTCTCAGCTGCCGAGCAGAGCATTGTCGCAGGCGGGGTGGACAGAATAGACTTCTGTGACCTTGACGGCGACGGCATACAGGAGATACTTGTCGGCTGGGAGATTTACAGCACCTCTAAAATGCAGCTTGCCGTATACAGCTTCAGGGATAATAAAATAACCCAGCGCATGCTTCAGGAATACAGCTGCTTTGTCTGCTGCGATCTTGATGAGGACGGCGCCAATGAGATTTTTATAATCAATCATACTCCCGCAGAGCAGAAAAACTCGGCTTCGGTTTACCAGCTTACCGATACGGGGGTGACCGAGCTTTATTCCTGTGAGCTTGACCACACGGTGCAGAGCGTAAGCGTGCCCGTGGTCTCTTATCTGTCCTCAGGCAGACCTGCGGTATATATAGACGAGGTAAAGGGAGTAGGCGCGGTGACCGAGGTTTTGTTTGTGGAGAGAAACAGGCTGGTAAATCCGCTTCTTAACACCGAATCCCGCGAAAACCTTTCTACAATACGGTCGGTGGGGCTTACCGTGAGCGATATAAACAATGACGGCGTTATTGAAATACCGATTCAGGAAAACGTGCCTTCTATAACAAAATCCGACGTAAATGAGAAGATTTATCTTACGAATTGGTGCTCCTATAACGGCGAGACGCTCACCGGTCAGATGATGACTATGATAGACAGGGAAAACGGATATTATTATATTATATCTCAGAAATGGCTGGGACAGATAGCGATTCTGAAGGATAATAACAGCGGGTCAAGGGAAATTTACCAATATAACAGCGAAACCATGACCGCAGGCGAAAGGCTTATAACCTTTACTGCGGTAAAAAAATCGGATTGGGACTCCGGAAAATACAGCGATGAAAATTATGAAGAAATAACAAACGACGGAATAACCGCCTATCTTTGTAAGATAAGTGAGGCAGGCGAGGCGGAGGGTATCACACTCGATACTGTAAAGCAGAATTTCAGGCTTATTGAATAAAAGAGCCCGCAGGAACGAAAGGAAGGGTTGCAATGAAAAGAATACTGATTGTTGAGGATGAAACGGCAATACGCGAGTTTGAGGTCATCAACCTCAAGCGTGTCGGCTATACGGTTGTGGAGGCGGGCTCCGGCGAGGAGGCGCTTGAAATTTACGACAGCGATACGGAGGGCTTTGATATAGCTCTGCTTGACATATCAATGCCGGGAATGGACGGCTTTACTCTCTGCAAGGAGCTGCGCCGGCGCAGCGAAATGCTGGGAATCATAATGCTGACCGCGAGGACGCAGGAAATGGATAAGATAAGCGGTCTGATGCTCGGTGCGGACGATTACATAACAAAGCCGTTCAGCCCGACCGAGCTTTTGGCAAGGGTTGATTCGTTATACAGACGGGTCGAAATGCACAATTCAAAGCCTGCACCCGCGCCGTCGGACGATATAACCTTGGGAGAGTTTACGCTGAACCTGCGGCGCAGGACGCTGCTTAAAAACGGTAAGAATATCGAGCTTACGCAGGTTGAGTTTCAGATGATAGAGTATTTTTTCAATAATCCCGATGTTGCTCTCGGGCGTACCGATATACTGAACAAGGTCTGGGGCACAAATTATTTCGGAGAGGAAAAAATAGTAGATGTCAACATAAGGCGTCTGCGTATGAAGATTGAGGACGATCCGTCGGAGCCTAAGCGGCTGGTAACGGTCTGGGGCATGGGCTATAAATGGAATACGCACTGAATAGGCTTTACTGAACGGAAGGAGGGTATGCCGTGCAGCTTGAAATAAAATTCAAAAGTATAGCGGTAAGATGGTTTTTCAATATGTTTCTTATTGTTGTTCTGATAGTCTGCGCGGTAGTTATAGCTTTTATTGCGGTGTTCAACTCGGTTTACACCGAACGCATTACAATGCTTGCAAACGACCTTACCTATGAATTTAACTCGCTTTCGGGCACCACCCGCGCCACCTTCAGGGATACGGCGATCGACCTTGCCGAAAATTTCAGCTATAAAACAAAGCTTGAGGTTCAGGTTATCGACCGCAGCGACAATATAATCGTAACAACTACCGGTTTCCAGCCTACAGACCAGAAGATGCCGGATTACGAAATGGCAAAAAAAAGCGGCGGGACCGAGGTGGTCAAGAGCAGAACAACTGAGGGTGAACATATACTTGCCGGAACTACAGCCGTTTATGATTCTTCGGGAAGGTATCTCGGAGCGTACAGGTGGATCACTTCGCTCAGAAACGCGGACAAGATAATTACCAATATTGTTTTGATTCTTGTGGCGGCGGGGGCAGTGGTGCTTTCCTTCTGCGCTCTGTCTGGACTCTTCTTTATAAAATCGATAGTGAATCCGATAAGGGACGTAAGCAATATCGCAAGAAAAATCGCTATGGGCGATTTCAATTCCAGAATTGAGATAAGCAAAAACGATGAGATAGGTGAGCTTTGCGATACGATAAATTATATGGCTTCGGAATTAAGTCAGGCGGAAAACCTGAAAAATGATTTTATTTCATCGGTATCTCATGAGCTGCGTACTCCGCTCACAGCCATAAGAGGCTGGGGCGAGACCGCGAAAATGTCGATAGGCACCGATGAGGCGCTGGTGAAGCGCGGACTGGATGTTGTGCTTTCTGAGGCTGACAGACTCTCCGGTCTGGTTGAGGAGCTGCTTGACTTTTCCCGTATGGAGACCGGAAGGCTTTCGGTCGTTTCACAGCCGCTTAATATTTCCGAGCTGCTTAGCGAATCTGTGGATATGTATATTGAGCTTGCAAGGCAGCAGGGAATAGAGCTCATATTTACCCGCCCCGCTGAGGATATAACGGTAGCCGGCGACCCCAACAGGTTAAAGCAGGTTTTTATAAATATAATTGACAATGCAGTAAAGTATACCGAAAACGGCGGTCAGGTGCTGGTCGATCAGGTGTGCGAGGAGGGCTGCGTCAGAATTACCGTAAAGGATACCGGCGTCGGTATTCCGGCTCAGGATATAGACCGCGTAAAAGAAAAGTTCTACAAGGCAAACAAGGCGGTCAGAGGCTCGGGAATAGGACTTGCCGTTGCCGACGAGATTATAAAGCAGCATAAGGGTCTGCTGTTCCTTGAAAGCACGGAAGGGGTCGGAACGACCGTTACGATAGTGCTTCCGCTCTATGAGCCGGAGACCGAGCAGGAGGAGCAGCAATCGGATGACGGACAGGAAAAAGGAGAATTGAATGGCGAATAAATATACTTCAATAGGCGGTCAGGCGCTTATAGAGGGCATAATGATGAAAAGCCCCGAGAAGACCGCGCTTGCCGTAAGACTTCCGGATAAGTCGATCGACATCACATATCTGAACGGAAAAAGCATAAGGGAGCGCTTTAAAATCCTGAGAATACCGATAATACGCGGCGTGGCGGGCTTTATCGAATCTATGGTTCAGGGCTATAAGGCGATGATGATGTCGGCGGACAAGTCGGGCTTTACAGAGCTTGAGGAGGAAGAAAGCGGCAAGCCGAAAAGCGGAGAAGAAAATAAAAGCAGTCCGCTTATGAGCATAATTATGGTTATCGCCACGGTGCTGGGCGTGGCGCTTGCGGTAATACTTTTTATGCTGCTGCCGAGACTTGCGGTATCAGGTCTCAGCCTTATCACCGGGGCGGAATTTACGCCGGTTGTGCGTTCAAGCATCGAGCAGCTTTTAAAGCTTGCGATATTTGTCGCCTATGTTTGGGCGGTGTCCTTTATGAAGGACATTAAAAGAGTTTTCATGTATCACGGTGCAGAGCATAAGACCATATTCTGTTATGAAAAAGGATTGCCGCTAACGGTTGAAAATGTCCGCGCACAGCGGCGTTTTCATCCCCGCTGTGGAACCTCGTTTATGATACTGATGATACTTATAAGCATTATTTTCTCAACAATAGTGCAAATGATTTTTCCGGGCGTTTACGACGCGGCATGGCTGTGGGTGGCAGTCAAAATACTGCTTATACCTATTGTGTGCGGTGCCGGATTCGAGGTGCTCAAGCTTTGCGGAAGGTATGACAATACAGCCACAAGAATTATTTCGGCGCCGGGGCTCTGGCTTCAGCGTATAACCACCAGGGAGCCGGACAACGGTATGATAGAGGTTGCAATAGCGGCGCTGAAGGCGTGCGAGCCAAAGGTGCCGGACGTTGACCGCAGTGTCGATATTGCGGCGCCTGCCGGGGCAGAAGCCGGTATAGCAGAGTCTTCCGGGGAGGAAACGCCGGAAGCGGCGGTTTCCGCCGAAGCAGAGGCGCAGACGGATGAAGAAAAAAGCGAATGAATATTTTTGAAGCCTATAACGAAACAAAAAAAGCCCTTGAAAATGCCGGAATAGAGGATTATGTTTTTGAGGCCAAGCAGATAATAAAGTATATCACCGGATTTTCAAACGCCGAAATACTGATGAATTATACAAATCGGCTTACCGGCTATCAGCAAAATCGGCTTACTGCGATTATACGGCAGAGAGAGCTCAGGTATCCGCTTCAGTATATTTTCGGCGAGTGGTCCTTTTACGGCAGGGATTTTTATGTCGGTCCCGGCGTGCTTGCTCCGCGGGCAGACACCGAAACTCTTATAGAAAAAAGCCTTGAGTTTTTAAAGGGAAAGACCGCGCCCCTGATTCTTGATCTGTGCGCCGGGAGCGGCTGTATCGGCATAACGCTTGCGGCGCTTGTTTCGGACAGCAGGGTGCTTATGGTGGAAAAGTTCCCTGAAGCCGCGGAATATGCCCGAAAGAACATATCAAGAAACGGCGCCGCAAACGCCGCGCTCATTGAGGGCGATATTTTTGAAGGCGCAGGAGCGGAGGAATGCGGATACGACCTTATAGTCAGCAATCCGCCCTATATTCCCGAAGGGGAGCTTGACGCGGTGTCTCCTGAAACGAAGTACGAGCCGGAAACGGCGCTTGCCGGCGGCGGAGACGGACTTGACTTTTACCGCGCCATCGCCGGCAATTACGGCAAAAGCCTTAAAAAAGGCGGAATGATGCTGTTTGAAGCGGGGATAGGGCAAGCCGCAGGCATTAAGAAAATACTTAACAGCTACGGATTTTCTCAAATCGGGGCGGCAGAGGATTTAAACGGAATTTTGCGGGCGGTTTTTGCCGTCCGCGGCTAAGAAATATCGGAGGTTGTAAAATGGCTCAGAAAGTGACAGTAAAAGCGCCTGTAAAGGT
>CALWUZ010000192.1 GCA_944384845.1 uncultured Clostridia bacterium | reverse complement strand
CGAAGCAGGAAAAGCTTGAAAAGGGCTACCGAGTCGTCAATAACTGCGGGGAGGACGGCGGTCAGACCGTACACCATATACATTTTCATCTGCTTGCCCGCCGTAATCTTGCATGGCCTCCGGGCTGATTTGAACAGGGTTATACAAAAAGGGCGCCAACCGCCCGTATGTAAAAGAGGTATTTATATGTCAGAATATTATACGCTGAAAATAGCGGGGCTTGAAAGGCGCCTTGAAAAATTTCCGGTAAGCGATAAGCTTGATATAGCCGCCTTTATTATCTTCGGAGACGTTGAGCTTACCGTAGCCGGATGCCGGGAGCTGCGCAGAAGACTGCCGGAATTTGACGTTATCATAACGCCGGAGGCAAAAAGCATCCCGATAGCCTATGAAATGGCGCGTCAGACCGGAAAGCCCTATATTGTAGCCCGAAAGGGAATGAAGGTTTATATGCGCAATCCTCTTGAGGTAGACGTCACGTCCATCACCACCAAGCAGGAGCAGCATCTGTTTCTGGGCGAGTCCGAAACCAATCTTTTAAAGGGCAGCCGAGTGCTTATAATAGACGACGTCATAAGCACGGGCGAATCTCTCGCCGCCGTACGCAGGCTCGTTGAGGAGGCGGGCGGAAAGGAAGCCGCTGCCTGCGCCTTTTTAGCTGAAGGTGACGCCGCAGACAGAGACGACATAATTTATCTTGAAAGGCTCCCGCTTTTTATTAAGGATTGAATCTCGCTTATTGACATATCCGTAAATTTTCTGCATTTTGCAGGTTTTGAGGTTTTGTTATGAAAATATGTGAACAATGCGGCGCGTATAATTCGGATTCAAGGAGCTTTTGCGCGGATTGCGGCGAGAAATTGGGTCAGAAGCTCTCTGGGCGGGAAGAAAAGGCGGTCAGAAACGCAATAAATGATACCGCCGAAAAGCTTTATAACAAGAGTGACTCGTCGCATATCTCAATCCTTGATAAAACTGTCGGCGTAATTTCTTTAACAGGCTTCGGTCTGCTTGCGGCAGTTTGCCTTATCAGTGCCGTAAGGCGCCAATATACCGCTTCCTTGGCTTGGGGATTCTTATTCTTTCTGCTGAGCGCTGTCGGCGCGTTTTTTCCCTCAATCTTATGGTCGCTTGAAAAATTCAGGCTGAGCTTTTTGATTGCTGATTCTGAAAGCGCAGAGCCGAGCGGCTTATATTTTTTCATAAAAAAAACGGCTAATCTTATTTTCTGCGCCATAGGAATATGTATTCTTGTTTTTGCCGTCAGCCGTATTCTTAAGCCTCCCGTGTTGAGATATATAAATGAAATAGCTGATAATCAAAACATACCGCCGGACAGCGATACCGCGGATTATATAAACGCAAATTCAGAGATATGGGATAAAATTATTCAGGCGGGGGATTATACTGTACCGGTTTTTCTTGAAGCACTTGAAAAATCCGAAGAGACAGGTACCGCGGAAAAGCTTATGATTGCTGCTATTATTGAAATCGAAGGACTTGACAGCAGCTATTCTTCACTTGATGCAGACAGTTTTCTTTCAGACTATTCAATGCGAGATTTCGGAAATATTTCCATAAGCACCAATGCCTATCAGTATTAAAAAGTATAATAAATTTTCCGTAACGGCAAATTACGCCTTACGGGAATTTTTTATTTGCGGAAAACACCGGCTCATTCGGCTTTGTGCACTGTTTTACGGGCTGCGGCAAACGATGCGGGCAAAATAAATTTCAGTGCGCCCTGAGAGCCGCCGGCGGTTATGGTCAATACGGACAAGCCGCTTGCTGCTCCTGAAGCTGTATGATCACTGCGGCGGTAATTTCGGCTGCGCGGGCGGAAGCGGCTTCGCAGTTTTTTTCAAAATTCGACAAGCCGTTATGCTCTGCCGTATCCGTAACCGTACGCACGCTTAAAAACGGAATACCGTTTAAATAGCATACGTGTGCTGCCGCGGCGCTTTCCATATCGGCCGAGAGAGGTGAGTATTTCCTGTTGATTTTATCCCTGTCTTCATTCTCTATAAATTGTTCGCCCGTTACCGTTGCTCCGAACAAAACCGGAAAATCTGAGGATTCAGCGTATCTGCGGGCTGCGGCAAGTAATTTGCCGTCGGACTTAAAGCAGTTTTCCGTGAGAAAAGGATGAAACTCCGTAAGAATATCCTCGGCTACGTCATGGTATATCAGCTTCTCTGATACGATTGTGTCGAAAAGCTGTACGCCTTTATCCATTCCTCCTGCGGTGCCGGAGTTTATCAATGCGGTCACTTCAAAACAGTCAATAAGTAATTGAGCCGCGGCGGCGGCGTTTACCTTGCAGACTCCGCTGCATACTGCCACCGCTTCGGATTTGCCTATTTTGCCCTCATAAAATTTCAGCATTGCTTTTTCGGTGATTTTGCAGGGTCTGATAATTTTAAAAAACGGTGCCAGCTCTGTATCTCCGGCACACAGTATTCCGTATTTCTCCACCGGAAGCTCTCCTTTTGCTATTCGGTTTTAACTATAAATGAAAAATCGATATATCCGTTTCCCGGATTTGTAAAAACATCGCTGAGCGCCGGTGAATAGGCGATAGTGGTGTTCTGGAAGGCTATGGGAAAGATACTGTCTGAAGCAAGGATTTTTTTCTGTATATCTCCCGGTGCTTCGCCGCAGTAGTCTATACCGAAATTCAAAAGATATTCATCCATATCAGCGCTGTCGGCGCGGACGGGGAAAATCGCCATGGAAAGCGTCTGCTCCTTCAACTGGGAAATCAGGGCTTCGGAGTCGTCTTCCGCTTCGATGTTGACGAAGGCACCGAGATTGTTCTGCCAGTGTCCGACAATGTCGGTGACAACGGGCTTTATCACGCCGTTGTCATAATAGTAAAGCTTCACGCCTGATGGGAATTTTCCGTCTTCAAGCTTTGCGGCTTCAGAGGCAAAAAGGTCTTTTCCGGAGCTCAGATTGTAAAAGGTCATTCCGGAGGAATCCGTTTCACTGCATACAACCTCCGGAAAAACGGAATCGGCGACTGTATAGCCGGTTTTAAGATCACCTCCGTAAACCTCGTTTCCGACAAGCATGGCAAGGGCTTTGCGCATATTCGAGGAAAATTCGGAGCTTATAGTTAAAAACCAGCATATATTCTGATAATCAATCGTTTTAATCTCGTTTTCGTGCACCGTATCGGTTAGTGAAGAATCGATAAAAGCTATGTCCACGTTATTTTCTATAAGACGCTCGGCTGCGGTCTCTTCCTCGTCCTTTGTAATATAAACGGCGGAGTTTTTGGCGGCAAAGGTGCCTTTGTAGAGGCTGTTTGAATAAAGCCTTATCCCGAAGGTTTCACTTTCCCTGTTCCATTTTGTAAGCTCATAGCTGCCGCAGGAAAGGGTATATTCCGCGGTAAGACCGTACTTGCCTCCGGATTCGGTAAAGAATTTTTTGTTGCATGGCATGGCGACTGAGGTGGTAAGCGTTTCCTCAAAGTCTTTATCCTCATATGCGAGCTTAATGATAAGCGTCCTGCTGTCCGGAGCGGATACACCAAGGGAGTCCGGACTTGCTTTTCCCGTATATATGCTTTCGGCGTTTTCAATGCAGAAAAGGCGTGAGGCAAACGGCGCCTTTGTAGACGGCGTTACCGCGCGTCTCAGCGCGAAAACAAAATCATCTGCGGCAAGCGGCTCTTCGTTGCTCCATACCGCGTCCTCGCGCAGCTTGAAGGTATAGGTAAGATTTTCATATTCAAAGCTTTTGCAAACTCCGCAGACAATCGCTCCGCCGGCATTTTTCCTGAGCAGACCCTCGAAAATGTTTGAAACTATAACAAGCTCTGAGTCTGTGGAAGCTGTCTGCGGGTCAAGCGTAGACGGTCTTTCGGGTATTTCAAAATATATTATCGCGTCCTGATATCTGCTGCCGCAGCCCGCGCACAGAAAAACAAAAACAGCGGCGGTTATCAGGGCCAGCGCTTTCAAAATGCGGTTCATAAAAAACTACCTCACGATTTAAAACTTCTCCTATTATACTATAATGCGCAGTTTTTTGCAATATTTAGCGGCTCATTAAAAACTTGCCTGATTAATATAGATTTTCGACAAAAAACAGAAATAAAAATTTGTTAAAAAATTGTCTAAAAGGTCTTTTCAAAGCAAAAAATATATGTTATACTACATAAGTATATGTCGATTTGGACATAACTCCGCCTTCGGAGGACGCGCAAACCGCTATACAAATATTTGAAGGAGGAATTCGCTTCATGCAGAAAAAAATCAGCAAGCTTCCTTTCAGGGGAACCGCTGAACAGGAAAAGAAACTGAGGGAAGTAATTGACGCCAATAAGCATGACAAAAGCCTTTTGATGGCGGTTATGCAGCAGGCTCAGGACATTTACGGCTATCTTCCGATGGAGGTTCAGACCATGATAGCCGAGGGGATGGACATACCGCTTGAAAAAGTTTACGGAGTAGCGACCTTTTACGCTCAGTTTTCGCTTTCCCCGAAAGGCGAGTACAATATTTCGGTATGTCTCGGAACGGCCTGCTACGTCAAGGGCTCGGGAGATATATTCAACAGGCTCAGTGAAAAGTTAGGCATAGGAGCCGACGAATGTACCGCGGACGGCAGGTTTTCGCTTACGGCGTGCCGCTGTATCGGCGCGTGCGGACTGGCTCCCGTTCTTACGGTCAACGACGAGGTTTACGGCAGACTTACCGTAGACGATGTGGACGGCATTCTTGAAAAATACGGAAAGTAATATACATAGAAACCAAATATGCCCGAAGGGATAAATCTGTATGAAAATCAGTACAATCAAAGAACTGCTTGACGCAAAGACCATATGCTGCGAGGAGCTGCTCGACAAAAACGTTTATTCCGCCTGCGGAAGCGACATGATGAGCGACGTGCTGGCCTATGTCAAGGATCAGGCGGTGCTGCTGACGGGTCTTGTCAACTCTCAGGTTATACGGACTGCTGATATGATGGATATGAACTGTATTGTTTTTGTCCGCTCCAAAATGCCTACTGCCGAAATGGTCGAGCTTGCAAAGGAAAGCAATATAGTAATTTTAGCGACCGATAAAAGAATGTACGAGGCGTGCGGTCTTCTGTACAGCAACGGACTTCACGGCAACAGGGTGAAGAATGTCTGAGGCGCTGAAATTTCATTTTGACGTTGACGGCGACGATTTTACTTCGGCAGGAAAAGCGTCGGTTCAGGTCAAAAAAAATCTGCG
>CALWUZ010000191.1 GCA_944384845.1 uncultured Clostridia bacterium | reverse complement strand
AAGAAATACCGAACGGGAAGTTCTTGATGTGCGGAATCGGCAGTCAAGTAATATTTATAATAATAATACTTACAAAAGTGAGAGTGAGAATAATCAGTCTGTCAGTCGGGAGCTTGACGGAATTCTCGCAAACTGTCATTTTGAAACTTTTGAGAAGAATACAGCGGATATGCTGTCCGATGCCGTAAGGACGCTTTACTATACCGAACGCATAAAGGTCGGAGAGGCGGTATTGCCTAAAGAGGAAATACGCAGGCTGCTTAACAGGGTAAATTCCGATACGCTTATAGATGTGCTTGAAATAATGCGGAAAAACGAGACAGAAATACGCAACCCGACAGGTTATCTTTATTCGCTGATATTAAACAGCGTCAGTGCCGACCGTGCGGCGGAGATACTGGAGCTGCCCGACAGCCTGATAAAAAGGGAAATGCTTTATGCTTCTGACTAAGCGGCAGAAAAATATACTGCAAATAGTAAGAGACTGGGGCGGAATGAAAAAGGAGACGCTCGCTTTTTTGTGCGGCGAAAGCGGAGGTTTTGAAAGGGATTTTATACAGCTTTCGCGGCTGGGGCTAATTCACGAGACTGCCGGCTATTACTGCGATGAGGGGAAGCGGATATGCGAACGGGAAACCGAAACGGCGTTTGAGGTTTTGATTTCCGCGTTTACTTCTCCGCCTGATATGCTTCTTGCAGGATTTCCGCCGTTCTCACTCACCTTTTTCAAGGAGCGGGGCGAAAAGCTGTACCGCTATGACATATGCGTGGCGGAAAGGGGCAGAGAGGCGTACATAACAGCCGCGGCGGAAGCTAAAAACTTAAAAAGCCGGATCGTGATATTTGTAATCGAAGATGAAAAGCAGATACCCTTGCTTAAAATTTCCGGCGAATACCGTTTCGCGGTAAAGCGCAACAAAAAATATCATTTTTACGGAGGAAACTGAAATGGAGTTTAATGAACTAAATCTTTCCGAGCTTGACAAGGACCTGTCCGAAGAGCAGAGAAAGGAATGGAACGCAATATACGCGTCGTACAGAGCCGGTTCTTTGCTTACGGGCAGGGTCGCCGGTACAGACAGTATAAGCGTCGATGTTAAAAACGACGGGACCGGCAGATTTGAGCAAAAAAATATACTTTGCCTTGTGGTTATATCCTACCGGGTAAAAATACTGATACCCGAAAATGAGATATGGTTTGATCCGTCAGAGCATAGGCCGCCTCACGTGCTGCGTTCGATGGCGGGAGCCGTGACCGACTACGTGATAACCGGCATAGACAGGGAAAACGAGTGCTGCATAGCTTCAAGGCGCAAGGCTTTGCAGATACGCCGGCGTGCTTTTCTGCGCTTGGCGCCTAAAACCGGCAGGCGTGCAGAATGCCTTGTAACGGCGGTAGGTCAGCACAAAATGCTCTGCACCTGCGGAGGGTTTGATGTGACTTTAGATGCAAAGGATGTATCTTATGCTATGATATACGACCTGCGTGAGCATTTTCGCACCGGTGACACAAAAGAAGCGGTAGTAAAATCTTACGATTCGGAAAGCGGCACACTGCGCATATCCGTAAAGGAGGCGCAGCCGCATCCGTTTGACGGAGCGGAAGCAAGGCATCCTCTGCATTCAAGAAGAGCGTCGGTTATAACCGGAAAATACAGCGGCGGAGTTTTCTGCCGGCTTGAGGACAATCTCGACTGCCTTTGCAGCTATTCCCCCGAGCAGTACGACGAGGATTTCCGCATAGGCGACCGGGTGATAATCGCCGTGACAAAGTACAGCTATTCAAAAAAGCTGGTGTACGGCAAAATCCTCGCGAAGTGGTAGTTTCTTAAATTCTAAAGATATTGAATTTATATATTATTGTTTTAATTTTTTGGAAATGGGTTATAAGTTTTTTTAATGATTAACCGCTAATCATCATACCATGTCAATCTGTGTTTACGGATTATGTTATTATTTTCAAATGGAAATCGTTTTTGCTTTCTGCAATCATCAAGATACCCGTCAACGCAATCTTGTAAAATGTTACGAATAAATATATTTGGAATCATCATTTCAAATACATCGTCAGCGACTACATTGCCATCCAACACATATAATCGCCCGACATCACGGTAATATGGTTCTTGCGGTATGAAAAATTCGCTGAAAGAGAAACTTTCGCCCAAGCCAGACATTTCATGAACAGCTTTGCTTCTCATGCGGTATATTAGTGAAATCAGTTGATGTTCCTGTCCTTTTTTCTTTGCATATTCCGGACTTTTCTTTTTAGCTATATAGTCCATTATCTCTTGTGACTTGCCAGAATAGATAACATCTTTTACTGCTGTTTTCTCCAGATAGCCAAGCGATTTCAGAGAAATCTCTTTTTCTGATGGATAACCGGGAATAAGAACTGACTTTTCTATGAGATCCTCAACATGGTAATATAAAGTTATTGGTTCAATACACTCTAAGTAATCGCATTGCTTTTGATACGTCAAAACAAAGTCACAAAAAGCCTTCTTGAAATTCCGAGGATAGTTAGCTTGCTCCTGCGCAAGGCAATCAAGTAAGGAAAACATACATATTAATTGCATTGTCTGGTCTGTAATCTGATCAATATTAGAAAGACTTTTTTTGAGAATATTACTTATTAGCGTGATTTGATTTTCAAGATCCTGTTCCAAGTCGTAGTTGGGATCTATTCTGAATTTTCCGTAATTTGTTATTTCCGGCATAGCAACCTCATTTCATCTGCTTGCACAGGGGTAGCAATTATTCCAGCTTTTTGCATTAGTTAAAGAAAGTCAAAATGGCAGCATTACCTTTCCAAATGTTGCAATAAAATCACAATCATAAATTTTATTAAAATCTTGAAAAAAGAACTTTGTTAGGCGTCTGTAGTATGGACAATCATTTTTGTTTTCGTCATAAGAAAAATTTTTAATTTGCATTTGAATTTTAGAAAATAAAATATTCAAATCTTTGACGAAAGCGATTAAATCGCTGGCAGTGATTTTAATATTGTCTTTGTTTATATTATAAATTATTTCAAACAACCACACATTACCTCCTGATAATTCCATATATGTGACTCCGTGTATTTTATGCTCAAGTTTATTGCGAATAGCTTTAATATTAGTCAAAAACATCATATGATCTTCCAGTATATTTTTATAGTCTGTTTTTAAAAATGGTATTTCATTTTCGAATTCTAACAAACCGTCTCTGTTTTCAAGTTTGTATATTTTTCCCTTTTTATCATATTTGTAAGGAATAAGTTTAGGTACGAGATGAATCACATTTTCCAAGTAATCTTCAAATTGACAGTCTTTATCTAACGTATCAATGCCGCATAGAATAATGATATTTTGATTAAGTTCATATAAACCTTTGAAATATCTATATAACGCATTTGTAATTTTAACTGTCATAGTATTCATGATATTAAAATCTTTCCTAAATTTTATAGTTAAACTGTCTTACTGACTATTTTTCATCTTTTAAAAGACCGTATGTCCGATAATAAGACAGCATGGTCTGATATTGTAGCTTGTTTGCAAAAAGCTGGCGATAGGTGACGGTTTTTTCCTTGCCTTCTGACTTGAGTTTATTCATCTGATCAACCGTCGCATAATATTGTGAAAGAATAGCTTTTAACATTTTCTCAAAGGCTTCCAATCTTTGTTTGTCCATCTTTTTGCTCGCTTTCAACAGTATAAAATAATACATTATAATTATACTATAGATATTTTGAAAATTCAAACATATCCGCGGATTTATGCGGAATATATTGAAAGTTATAATCTGCTGTAAATAACCTCTAATTCCGGTTGACAAAGATTTTAAAAGAATATATAATATTTCTGTAATATGGTTTGAGTGTGATATCAGCCCACAGGTACGCGGGCATGATATTGGTCTGATTACAACGGTCGGATTTTTCCTTTTACGGGAGGAATCCGGCCTTTTTTGCGTTTTAAGATGACTTAAAACGACAGTAAATTAAATACGGTAACGGCAAGGAACCGGTCTTAACTCTGTATTCTGGAGTAAGACCGGTTTTTTGTTTTTATAAAATTAAAAAATCCCGCTGGCATATTTAAAAAGACAGATTCGGGGCTTTTAAAATTATGCCGTGGGAAGAAGAGAAAGGACTGATATATTATCAGGAAAAAAACAAACACGCTTATGCCTGTAATCCTAGGAAACGGAAACCGGTATAAGACATTGCAGGAGGGCAAAAAATGAAATTCACAGTCAGTACAAAAGAAATGCACGCCGCGCTTAAAACCGCTTTGCGTGCGGTAGGAAGAAGTTCATTGCAGGCGGCGAACGGTCTGCTTATAACCGCCGACGCCGGAAAGGCCGCTGTGGAAGTGACCGGTACGGATATACGCACAACAGTTATAAGGCGGATAAAAGGCGTGTCGGTCAGTGAAAGTGGATCTGTTATAGCTCCGGCGGTAACGGCGGACATACTGAGGCTTGCGAAAGCGGAGACCGTTACAGCGGAAACGGACGAAAACGGTCTGATTACACTGACTTTCGGAAACAGCAGATACGAGCTTCCGACGGTTCCCGCTGAATCGTTCCCTAAATGCAATATCTCTTTTCCGAAGTCATATATATCGGTCAGGGGGCTTAGTGAGCTTTTAAGGAAAAGCGCTTTCGCGGCTGAAACCCGCGGAGAGATGCAGAGCGTACAGTGCGTAAGGATAAAGCTTGACGCGGAGAAAAGCCGGTGCGAGGCTACCGATACAAAGCGTATGGCGATGGCGGTAAGCAGTACCGCGGCGGACGGCAGCCTTGAGC
>CALWUZ010000190.1 GCA_944384845.1 uncultured Clostridia bacterium | reverse complement strand
CGCATAGACCAGTGCCGATACTGCCAGCGCAAGCACCGTGATAAAAGATGAGTCGCCGAAACGCAGAATCCCGAAAGCACAGGCGCCGCACAGCACCGAAGCAAAAAGCGGTTTCAAAAAAACCGTTTTAACGTCCGGCAAGGATTTCAGCGCACTTACAAGCGCTGTTATGTGAAGAATAAAAATTATAAAAAAGCAGGCAAGCGTGCTTAGCGCCGCGCCCAAGATATTAATGCGCGGCAGGGATACCGTAACCGCTCCGACAAGTATTTTAACCGCCGCGCCCGCCGCAATATTTATCAGCGCAGTCCTGTATTTCCCCATAGCCTGCAAAATTCCCGTCAGCGGGATAACCGGTCCCGCAAATAAAACCGCGGCGCCGAAAATCCGGAGCAGAGGTCCGCCTATTTCGGCGGAAGCCTCGGTATCGTACAAAAGCTCCATTATCCTGCCGCCGGCGGCAATAAAGCCGACGCCCGCCGGAAAAGAAATCAGCGCCGACCATTTAAGCACGGAATCAACGCTCTTTCTGAGCCCATTGCCGTCACCCGACGCAGCATACGCCGCAGCAGCCGGAACGGCGCTGACCGAAAGCACCGAGGTAAGCGCGGGGATCAGATTATACAGGGTATAAGCCTTGCTTCTCACACCGTAAAGCATAGTGGGAAGCTCACTGTCGCTCAGCGGAGAAAGCGAAGCCCCGTCGTAAGCGGCAATCGCTCCGGAGTACATTTCCCTTAAGGCGCCGGGGAATTTTTCCATTAGCACGCCGAGCTGCCATTTAACGGTAAGCGCGTCTGCAATAAGCGGAATACTGCCCGCAAGAGAAGCGGCAGCAACCGGCAGAGCAATTAAAATCAGAGCCTTCGCCGTAAGTCCGCTGCTTTCCTGCGGGAAAGCGCGGTTATAAAGCGAGGGTGAAATACCGTCACCCTTAATTTTGAGCCTCAGTCTTAAATATAACGCGGCACATGCAGTACCCACGGTTATTCCGAAAACAGCCGCGGCGGCGGCAATAACAACGCTGCCGGTAACTCGGACCGCCGCAAAGCCGAAGCCAAGACCCAAAACAAGCTTGCACAGCGCCTCGATAAGCTCGGAAACCGCGGTAGGATACATATTTCCGAGTCCCTCGTAATAACCGCGGTAGGCAGACATAATAAAGCAGAAGAAAACCGACGGAGCCATAGCTATAAGGCTGTAAGCGCTGTTTCCCGAGGGGTCGGTGATTCTGACATAAGGGTAAATAAGCAAAAGCAGCAGTAAAAAGCCCGCAAGCCCCGCCGCAAAATATACCCTTCGGCTGAGCTTAAGGTCACGGCGTACATCGGCATATCTTCCCTGCGCGGCATGCTCCGCCACGATTTTGGCAGCCGCGACGGGCAGACCAGCCATAGCAAGAGTATATACCGGCGTAAAAAGGTCATACGCGGAGGAAAAATATCCGAAGCCCAAATCGCCCAGACACCTGCTGCTTGAAAGCGGTATTTTAAAAAGCGCGCCTATAAGCTTTACCGCAGCCGCCGAGCAGAGCAGAACCGCCGCGCCGTGCTGAAAGCTCTGCCGTTTTTTTGCGCCTTCCATTTCAGATACTGTCCGCTGCAAGGCGCGCGCATTCCAGTATAAAATCGGTAAGCGCCGTCTCGCCCGAAGTATTCATTTCGCGGTAGCTTTCCGGCGCGCTTTCGCCCGCGTCGTCCGAGATGCGGCGGACAGAGGCAAACGCTATTCCCGCGTACTCGCAGACATAGGCTATCGCCGCGGTTTCCATATCGCAGCACATAGCGCCGAATTCATCTCTTAAAAAATTTCGGAGCGCAGCATCGCAGACAAAGCGGTCGCCCGTTGCTGCGGTGCCCTGCTTAATATTAGGCATAACGGCTTTTACAACGCCGCAAAGCCGCTTGTCCGCCCTGTATATATAAGACTGACCCGGCTTTTCACAGGGCTTGTAGCCCATTGTGGTCAGGTCGAAATCGTGCTCTAAAAACCTGTCACAAAGGCAAAGCTCACCGCGCCTGATTCCGCTTATCCCGCCTGACAGACCGTAATTGAATATCATATCACAGCCCGTGTCCGCAAGATGCGCGGCGGCTGCGGCGGCGTTTACCTTACCGACGCCGCAGTGCAGCGCCGCTATCTTGGCCGACGGGCTCAGCCTGAATTCAAGAATTTTTCTTTTCAGAAACGAGGATTCGGTATACTCGCCCGACCTTGCCCTATCCGCAAGAGGACGAAATTCCTCATCATCGGCAACAATTATCCCGATTTTTTTAGTTTTCTCCATTCTTTTCTCCAAGCTCCCTGCAAAAAAGCATTATCCTCTGATCTTCTCTGCAAAGCGTTTTTTATTATTCTACGCCGTCCTCTTCTTCAAATACGAGCTTCGCCCCGCAGGCGCCGCAGTAATTGGAAGCCTGTTCAACCGCCGTACCGCACTTAGGACATATACGTTTATGCTTTATGCTGTTTATCTCACTTTTAAGGCTGTTTATTTTTTCGTTTTTCTCATTTATCGCCTTGACAATCCTGCCGACGTCGCCGTCTGCTTCGGCTCCGTTTTTAATTTTATTATAATAAAGCTCGCCTAAAATCTGGAAGTCCCTTGCGCGCTTGCTTTCAAGCGAGGCAATATCAAATTTCTGCTTCTGAACCGTCACGGCGTCGTTAGTTTTTTTGGAGGCGACATCTATCGCTTCCTTTGCCTTAGTCATAACATCGTCAAAAAAATCCATAACCGTTACCTCCGTTTTATTTTTTATATTTTAACATATGCCGGTGCTTTTTTCAAGCGGAGCGATTATCGCTCTGAGTTGTATTTCCCGTCTCCTATAAATTCGCGTATAAGCGATTCATGCGGAATAAGCCTGTCGCTTAACGGCACAAAGCGCTCGGCGGCGCTTACCGTTTTCAGAAAATATTCCCTGCACCGGGAAGTACTGTCAATTTCCGAACGCAGGGCGACAAACGAGTCCCTGTAAAGACACGGCTCGTATATGTGAAGCGTTTTTATCTGCACATCAGCCGTATCTTTAAAGCAGTAAAGATACTTTTTTTCGCCCTCGACAACGCCGTTCCAGAGCGAAAGCGTTTCGTTAACCGAGGAGCCGCGGAAAATACGGTCTCTGAGCACTCGTCTCATAAGCCTCAGCTGACGGCTTGTGAGAAGCGTTTGCCCGTCGTCGTCCAAAATCGGACGGTTCACGCTGATATAAGTCTTGAATATATTTCTCTCCGGCACAAGTCCCGTTATCACGGGATTCAAGGCGTGAAGACCCTCGACTATGATTATGCCCCTGCCGGAAACGTCAACTCTGCGCGCCGAAAGCGTGCGAAGCTTTTTCGCAAAGTTATAGCTCGGCAGCTCGGTTTTTCCCGTTGAAATAATTTCATTGAAGCATTTTTTTAAAAGCGATAAATCAAGCGCGTTTACCGACTCAATATCGTACTGTCCGCTGTCTGTAAGCGGCAGTCTCTCTGTCGGAAGATAGAAATCGTCGAGAGATACCACCTCTGTCTGCTCGCCGAGCTCCCGCAGCTTATCTGAAAGTATATGCGCGGTAGTGGTTTTGCCCGAAGCGGAAGGTCCCGCAATCGCGACAATTTTAATCGCATCGTCAAGGGCTATTTTTTCGGCAGCCGAGGAAATTTCGCGGTCATAATGCCTTTCCGCCCTTAAGACCAGCTCCTCGGGGTTTTTAAGTGCGTATTCGTTTATTGTACTCAGGGTATTTTTCATAAAAGTCAGTGATTCCGTCCTTCTTTGATTCAATTTCGCCGAAACGGCTGATATATTCATATGGGTATTTGAAGTTAAAAATTCTTTCTATACGGCTTCCGCCCGGCTCTCTCAGCTTTGTCACCGCCGAGGCTCCGCAGGCAAGCACCGTATGGGTTTCGTCCATAGTAAAAACATTGTAAAGGCATTCGGCGCCCTTTTTAGCATACCCGACGTTTTCAAGATTGCCCACTGTCTTGCTCTGTCTATACATATAATACGGAAAATAGCCGTTTTTTGCCATAGCAATGCGCGCGTACTCCACCATTTCCGCAGCAGCCCGCCCCGCCTGCGCTTCAGGGAAAATACCGCCCATATTGAGAAAAGAAGAACGCTTCATCGCAAGCGAATGAACCGTGACGCTTTCGGGCGCAAGAGCGCAGACGCAGCTTACAGTTTCTTTGAAGCTGTCTGCCGTATCTCCGGGAAGTCCGGCAATCAAATCCATATTTATATTGTCAAAGCCCTTCTTTCTTGCGAGTAAAAAGGCTCTGACGGTATCGTCGGCGGTGTGGCGCCTGCCTATCGATTTAAGCACACTGTCGTTCATAGTCTGGGGATTAACGCTTATTCTGGTCGCGCCGCAGCGCTTTATCACCTCAAGCTTTTCCGCTGTTAAGGTATCGGGTCTGCCCGCCTCAACAGTATATTCCCTGAGCTCCGATAAATCAAAGCCGCCGCTCACCGCGGACATAACGGCGCCGAGCTGCTCCGCGTCAAACGCAGTAGGCGTTCCGCCGCCGATATAAACTGTTTCA
>CALWUZ010000189.1 GCA_944384845.1 uncultured Clostridia bacterium | reverse complement strand
CCGAAAGCTCGGGCAACGGCGCTCTCGACTATCAGACACAGGCGGTAATTTCCGGAGGAACCACAATTCTTTGCGGAAGCGCGGGAATGGCGCAGGGCTTCTCGTCAAGCTCGGCGCAGGCTTCGTTTATGTACGCGCTTGACAGCACCGCAAACGCCGGAAGCAGCGTCGCCGTGACGGACTCCTCTGGTACCGTAATAGCCTCGTTTATGCCCTCTAAAAAATATGACAGTATAGTCGTAAGCTCGCCCTCTCTTACGGTCGGCGCGAGCTATACCGTAACCATAGACGGAACCGTTTCGGACTGCGACGCAAACGGCTTTGCCTCAAGCGGCGCCGTAACCGGCGGCGAGGAAAGCTTTTCGGTTGAGCTTACCTCTGTCTCTACGTCATACGGCTCATACGGCGGTATGGGCGGAGCAGGAGGCGGCGGCTTCGGCGGCAGACCCGGCGGAATGCGATAAAAACCTGCCTTTATAAATTATTATAAATAATTAAAATACCGTCCGTTATGCGGGCGGTATTTTTGAAAGCAGCAACTAAACCTACGGTTGCATACCGTTAAACTGATATGTTATATTAAAACAAAAGAATATGATTTATAATATGGTTACAAGAGCTTTTGTAATAAAACAATAAGGGTGATTTTATGCTGAAAACAGGGCAGATAATTAAGAATTTAAGAAAAAAGCAGGATATAACACAAGAGAAATTGGCAGCTTATCTTAATATCTCATATCAAGCTATCAGCAAATGGGAAAACGGAACGGCGCTGCCGGACATAACTTTAATACCGCAAATTGCTAATTTCTTCGGTGTGACAAGCGACGAGCTTTTAGGAATGAAAGATAACGAGCAAACCGAGGAACTAAAGGAATACGAAAAAATTTACCAAGAAAACAACAGAAACGGTAAAATGCTTAAAAACATCGAATTGGCAAGAGAAGTGTTAAAACAATATCCCCGTAACTATCAATGGATGCTTAATTTAGCATATCCTTTGATACAATATATCGATACTGACGAACACCGTGCATACAGCAAAGAAAACAATTTCTTGCAGGAAGCCATAAGTATATGCGAAAGAATATTAGAGGACTGTACCATCGATTCCATACGGCATAGTGCCGTTCAAATACTTTGCTATACGTATCCGCAAATTAACCAAACCGAAAAAGCCGAATTGTTAGCAAATCAAATGCCGGATTTTTATATTTGCAAAGAGCAGCTGTTAACTCATATTTACAGAGGTGAAAAGCAGATTAAAGAATGTCAAAATCTGCTTTTACAATCTTTAAGTACTGTATGCGGTCTTATATGGATGTTAAATTCAGAAGGATTAATGGGAAAAGAATTAACCGTTTCTCAAAGAATTAAATTAGTGAAAACCTCTAATTTACTGTTAGACCTGATATTAGATAAAGATAAGGAAAGTATTTTTTCCGTTCATCATAAGCAACGGAATTACGAACGTTTGGCAAGATTATACGCGATGGCAAATGACAGCGATAACGTAATAAAAAGCCTTTTATCCGCGGAAAAATGCGCCGATATATTTGATAAAAGCAATACTCAGGGAGAGAAAAAATATGAGTCCTTGCTTGTTAATCGTATTACATTTAATCCCCAACAATCAGGAAAAAACTGGGAGGGAAACAGCAAAAACTATTTGCTGTTAATGATAGAAAATGATCCAAACATAAGCAAACTGACGGACAATGCCGATTTTGCGGCTCTGATAGAGAGACTGAAATCTTAGTCTTACTTTATAATTCAAAGTAATATCAGAAAATCATTACATTTCAATCGTCATTTATCGGATTCAATGATCCCCGAACTTTGGCAGCAAACACAAAAAATCCGGGTCACCTTCCTTACGGAGGGTGACCCAATGCAGAGTTTTTCAATTAATCATTATGATATTATAATTTTCTGCATTCAAGATAGAAGCGCTTATCGTCGGCTCCGCCCATTGAAAAGGTCTTGCGCGGCAGGGCGCCGTCCTGCTTAACTGCGTCGAACAGCTCGTTTTTTTTCATTCCGTCAAAAATAAAGCCGACGGTTTTCTCCCTTGCCGCCAAAGAGCGAAGAGACTGTTCTCCGTGGATATAGTCTGTTTCGGCGCCGGGATTTTCCTTAATATATTTATCAATAAAATTCTGAAGCGTTCCAACGGCAAGCTTTGCCGAAGGTCTGACCGAAACGCGGCGTGAACTTCCGCCGTAAACACAGGTGAAGCGCTGAGCGTCCGAACCGCCGTATTCACCGCCGGAGAACGCGATAAAACCGTTTATAACGCTTTGCGGATCAACTCCCGAAAGCAGACGGTATATAGGCTCAAATTCAAGAGAAGCGTCATGGATATTAACAATCTCGACTAGCGCATAGCGTGAGCGCTCGGTTTTCTTCAGTCTGTAGCACTCCTTGGCGGCGGCAAGCGAATGATTCCCGTCTCCGACGGCGAAAAGAAGCCTGTCCTCTCCCTCTCCGGCAAGAGCCGACAGTCCGCTCTGCAAAGCCGCCGCAGAGCCGCTGTCAAGCGCGAAGCCTCTTATATGCCCTCCGTTTTTCATCAGGTCAAAATCATACAAAAGGCTGAACCCTCCGGTTTTTGACGCAAGCGGCTCTATTACCGCTCCGGAGGGGTCGTCTATAAGAAGCATAACGTGCGGTATTTCAAGCGGCGCGTCCTTTCTTATTTCAACTCTCGGCGGGATTCGCTCCGCCACCGTTTCCTCTGTGGCGCGTATAAGCGCGCGGTCGCCTTTTTTAAAGCTGTAATCCTCAAGGTCTATAAGCCCTACCGCGCCTTTCCTGATTCTGCCGTCAGAAAGAGTGCGTTCCGTGTAAACAAAGGTTTTTTCATATGTACTGAAAACGCCGCTGTTCAGATATTTCCGCATATTCGCGTTTATCCGCGCGACCGCTGCGCCGTTGTCTCCCGAAAGATATACCTCCGGAAGAATTATATTAAGCGCCGACGGACTGTTTCCGACATATTTGCCGACGCTTTCCCAGTATTCCGGCTCCGAGGTATACTGGTCGCAGGCTATCACAGCCCATTTTTCAAAATTTTCCTTGGGAAGCAGAATATCCGCCGGATAGAAATATTCCTTTTTCATTAAATCATTCCTCTCAATAAAAAACAGGCTGCCCCGAAAAAGAGCAGCCTGAACGTGTCGTAAACACGACACGCTTTGGACGGGGATGCCGCTCGCTCGGAAATCAAAGATTTCCGGACTGCACTCTGTCCCCGCCAATACCACCCCTGTGATACCTAAAAACCGCGTACTAAGCGGTTTTTCGTTTACAAGGTATTTTTCCGCCGCACCTGTCGGCGGAAAAACAAAATGCGGCTGACCGCCGCAATTAAAAACAAATGCAGGGTTTATTGACAGTTTAAGGCTGCCCCCGAAAAAGAGCAGCCGTGAGATCCACCCGTAAATTATTTATAATATGAAAATTCAACCGCCGTTACTGCGTCATCGGTCGGGTTGATATAAACCGTTATACCGTTTCTGCGGTCGTCCTCTGAAATAAAATAGTCAAGATAATAATTTTCCTCCGAAATTCCGTAAAAATGCGACGGAGTACCTAAAGTGTCTATAATATCCGTAATCGCCATTCTGTTGTTTACTCCGTTGACGCTGAACTCGCTGAAATTTTGGGGATCGGAATAAAAATTATTATCTATCCTGAATTTTACAATGTTGCATTTGCTCAACTTAACCGAGCTGTTTGACGAATTGAAGAATACGGCGCTTATACGGTCCCCGTTATCGTTTTCAAAAACCGCATCCACCGACTCGCAGGCGTAAATCATTGAATCAACGTCGTACGAGCTTGCCTCCGCAAGCTTCCAGCCGTTTTTTTCAAGCGCGGAAATCGTAGTGGGAACGGTAAACTCGTCACCGGCGTAGGTTACGTTGAATTTAAATTTTTTGCCGAGATAAATAT
>CALWUZ010000188.1 GCA_944384845.1 uncultured Clostridia bacterium | reverse complement strand
TCCGATCTTGTTATCCCTCAATTTTTTATGTACTGCAAAACCACTTTTCTTTGGTTTATGCGTAGTAATTTTTACACCGCAAATATATCTTTCTTTTCAAAAAAATTATATCAACCAACTGAATATCACATATTTGGCGGTTGTAATTCTCTGTAAAAAATTCTTGACTGTGGGATAGAAAACGAAGGCTTAAGGTAGTAACAAAACGTTACGGCCCTAAGAAAGTAGTCTAAAAAGTCAGCGTGGTATTCTTTGATTAATCCGGTACAAATTTTGCACCGCCTATATAAAAAGCTTACCGCCGCGGAGGTTTCCGCGGCGGTAGTAGTGTTTATGCTGTCTTCTTGGATTTGAGCTTTTCCTTTGCGGCTTGTATTTCGGCTTTGGTTTGTACTATCATCTCTGCAAGCAGGGCTTCACATTCCTCTCTTGTCTTGGCGTAGACGGTTTTGGATATGCGCTTTCCGTCTGCACTTTTGGGAGAATATCTGCCTTGGTATAGGTGGTCGTTTATCTCTGAGATACACCCTGTTCCGGGCTTTCGTATTTTGCCCTTTACAGGCTCAAATTTCGCCTCCGAAGCCGTGCTTGTGTCTTGGTAGGGTGTTTGCTCTAAACCGCCGTCACAGCCTTCACAATCGCCCTTGCCGTCTATCTTCATTGCGGCAAGCCGTTGCATTTCATGGGTGCTGTGCAGATAAATATCAAGCGTGGTTTGGGAGGAAACGTGGCCTATCATTGCGGATAGGGTTTTTACGTCCATTCCGTTTGCAAGGGCGGTTGTTGCGAAGGTGTGCCGCAGGTCGTGAAAGCGTATCCTTTTACATCCAGACCTTTCAAGCACAAGCTGCATTTTCTTATATACAGTATGCGGATTCCTCGGCATATCTTCCTTAAGGGGTGACGGGAATATCCACCGTGATTTCACCGTCTTTTTAAGCTCCGCTAATACCTTTACCACCGATTTCGGCAGTATAATTGTGCGTATCGAACTTTTGGTTTTAGGCTCTGAGGTTATCATTTCGCCCTTAACATAATATACCTGATGGCGGATATTTAATTCGCCTGTCTCGAGATTAAGGTCGTCCCATTGAAGAGCCATTATTTCTCCGCGTCTCATTCCCGTGGTAAGGGCGAGGAGCAGTATTTCAAAGTAGCCGTCATATCTTGCCTGTATTAAGAATCTTTGCATTTCCTCTGGGGAGAGCACCTGCATTTCCCGTGATTTCTTCGGCGGTAATTTACAGCCGATAGCAGGGTTTTCCCGTATCAGGGATTCCTGTACCGCCTTGTCAAGCGCCGTTCGGCAGACGCCGTGGCAGGAACGCACCATTCTGTCGGATAGGCCTTCGCCTAAGCTGTCTGTGTATTGCAGGCGGCCTGATTTTTTAAGCCTTGCATAGAATTGCTGTAAATCATTCTGCGTAAGCTTGCTAAGCGGAATTTTACCGATTTCGGGAATAATGTGATTGTAAATGCGGTTTTCATAGGTAGCCTGAGTGGTAGGTCTGATTGTCATTTTGCAATACTGCCGATACCAGAAGTCAAGCCACTCGCCAAAGGACATATCCGATTTTACGTTGTCCCTTTGAACAGTTCCGATTTCTTCCTTCAGCTTTTCTAACTTTTCAATGCATTTCGCTTTTTCAAGGGCGGTAACATTTTTTGTGATGGGAAGTCCTTTTTCATCGTAGCCGATAACAACTCGCGCTTCCCACCGACCGTCCGAACGTTTGCGGAGCATACCTGCTCCGTTTTTTCTTTTCTTGCTCATATTAAATTCAAGTCCTTTCCAAATAGATTTTCAACAAAGTCTTCAACTATATTAGAGGCTCTTTTTTGCATATCTGTTGTGACATGGGTGTAGGTGTCAAGCGTAAAGCTTGCATTTGTATGCCCGAGGATACCCGACAGCGTTTTCGCGTCTACTCCGCTTGTAAGAGCGTGGGTTGCGAAGGTATGCCGAAGATCGTGAAAGCGTATATTGGGAAGTTCGGCATTTTTAAGAATTATTTTTAGGTGCTTGTATGCTGAGCTTGGCGATACAGGTTTATTTGGATAGAGCGGATTTTCAAATATCCATTCACTTTTGGTTTTCTGCTTGCGTTCTTTAAGCAGGGAGCAAACGCTCGGCGGAAGATATATTTTTCTTTTTCCTTTACCTGTTTTGGTTTCGCCTATGGCAATACCGCCCTTCTTCCCGTCTGAAACACTTCGGTATATGCGAAGAGAACTCTCGTCTTCATTGAAGTCCGTCCATTTAAGCCCGCAAATTTCACCTCGGCGGAGACCCGTTTTAATTTCGGTATAGAAGAAGTCGCGCCAGATATTGTCCTGCTCAATTGCACTCATAAATTGTTGGAGCTGTTCTTCATTTAATATCTGTAGCTCGGGCTGTTTCTTCTTCGGCGGATTTGTACCGATTGTCGGGTTCTTCGGTATAAGGTGCTCCTTTACCGCGTCGTCCATAGCTTTGTGGAGCATATTGTGTATGCGGACGATTGTCGAGTCCGACAGGCTTTTACCGAGCTTCGGGTGGGAGTTCTTTCTGCCTTCCTTTTTGAGCTTTACATACATTTTCTGTATATCGTTTGTTGTGACGAAGGCTACGGTTTTATCGCCGAGGATAGGGTTAATATTATCCTTTACGATATGCACATAGCTTCTAAAGGTACTTTCGCGGATTGTATTGCGCATATATTTTTCGAGCCATAGGTTCAGCCATTCACTAAGGGTCATTTTGCTGTCTTCGGTTAGCTCCACACCGTAATACTCATTAAGCTTTTGGTGCATTTTTTCGGTGAGCTCCTTTTGAGTTTTGCCGTATACATAACGGAAGATGGGAGAGCTGTCGGTTTTATGCCCGACTATAATTCTGCCTTCCCATTTGCCTTTTATTTTTCTCACCATTCCGTCGCCGTTAGGTCTGCGTTTTGCCATACTATCACGTCCTTTCTTCAGCACAACACAATACCACATAACTTTTACAATATCCAGAGAATATTGACCGTAGGATCAAGTATTTTTACAAACTCTGTTCATAGCTGTTTTCATAATCGCTTTGCTCGGGACGTATACCAAGTGCCGCCTTCTTCTGTGCGATTTTGGAACGAAGCTTACTGTCCGCCTGGCTGCGTAATTTTTCATCACGGTCATTGTAGCTTCGACTAATTGCGCACAAAAGTTCACAGACGATTCTGCAGAACAGAGAGACGGTATAATGGCGGGGAGTATAATAATCTATATGCTGTGTATTATTAAACTCCACTGCCGCCTTGATAATAACATTTTTGATACTGCGGGACTCTTTGTTATTTTCAAGCGGAATGTCCGGTGTTTTCTTTTCACTATAGAGCGAAAGCTTTTCACGGTTAATTTCATTCCATTTTGAATAAAGTTCAGCGATGTCCTTGTCCTTTGCAAGCTCGACAACGATTTTATCTACAGTTTCCTTTACTTCTTTCGGCAGATATCCGTAAACTTTTTTACCTCTTACCAATTTTAATTGCTCGGCGAGTTGTAAGAACAAATCATTCACCGGCGGCGGAAGTTCATAGCCGTTTTGCTCATAATGTTCTATGAGCTGTTTGAACCTGTCCTTCACCATCTGCCGTTGCTTTGTCTGCATTTCAAACAGACGGTATTGCTCACCGCGGAATATTTCATTACCGAACAAACTGCGCATATCGTCAATGGAACGTTTTGTTATCCAGCCTTGTTTTGCGTCGGCGGCGTAAACCAACAAATGCACGTGCGGATGATGATCTTTGTTATGAAACGCCGCGTACCAACGCAGGTTATCCAAATCAATATTATGAGCATCGGCAAGCTCTGAAACATTACTGCGAATTAAATCGCGCCATCGGGGCGGATTGTTATATCGTAGTCGCTCGGCGTCTTCACGGCGCAGACTTATAACATGAGTCCAAATGATTCCTTTATGATTTAAAACTTCTTCGGCTAATTCATCTAGGTCTATCGTATCATCGGTCTGAGAAAATAAACCGTGTGCGCCGAGTTTTTGGGCGCCGGGGCGCTCTGCATAATACTTTACAAGATTTTTAACACCGCCAAGTCTGTCAATGTTGCGCTCAACCGCCGCTTCAATAAATTCCGTTGCATTGGATTTGGAAGACTCTTTGAGATAATCTTCGTATTCAAGATAATCTTTCGTTTCGGGGAAGGCATCAAGAATATTTTTGATCAGCCGCTGTTGACGGACGGTTGACGGTGAGCGGTCGATACCGACCGCCACCTTTTCTACACTCTCGCGCGTTGCCATATACCGCAGGAGCTTACCGGCGTTTGACGATTTTGGATTGCGCATATACCGACTTGTAAATATAATTTTGGGCATTAGTAATCACCGCTGTTCCGATTAAAATAATCGTAGTCGGTATAAACATTTTCTCTTTGCTGCATATCTTTAAGAGAAATAATACCGTTTGTTGATGCAACTCTTTCCGCACACCACTTTTGAAGCTCATCAAGATATTCGGGATAGAAATCTTTTTCATCTGCAACAATTTGCGTGAGCATAGAAAGCTGCACCGCCATTTTATAAACCATTTCGGATAGGTTATGCTCGGTATTTTTAATTTCACTTTTGATGCTTGAGGCGAGTATCGGTGAAATATAATTCAGATTTTTGCCTTGCCTAAGATATCCGAGATAAAATTCTATCGCTTTCAGGACAAATGCATTTCGTGAGCGCACATGTGCGTCATCCATCCTTTCTTGGATTTCCTGCTTAATCTCATCATCCATACGGATGGTTAAAGTGTATTTTTCTTCTTTGTTTTTACTCATAATATTTTCCTTTCGCTAAGATAGCATAAATTTGTGTTTACGACGCCTATTAAAAGCCCTAAACGGTCGGCTCTGCCGTCCGATGTAGCGCCGTGCGTGACAGCGCACTTTAACCTGCTTCAAATAATGACGACCGATTTCCGTCTATAATACCGTGTTTTCGGTCGTATTCTTCGAGTTTGCGGATTGCATTAATCCTCGCCGTTTCACGCTCTGCTTTTGCAAACTGACAGGCATTAAAATAGTCGACCGCGTCTTTTATAGGGCGTATCGTGTACAGCAGATTTCCGTTTTGCTTTTTGCCTGATTTTAAAGTAACGGTCGTATGCTCGGTAGTGATAAGGCACTTTTCTTCAAGGCTTTTCACATATTTCATAACAGTTTTACGGGTGAGGTTTAAAGCCTCACCCATTTTTCTGTAACTCGGATAGCACTGATAAGTTCTCCTGTCTTCGCAATACATAAGATAATTGTATACTGCAATTTCGCCGGCAGATAATCCAAGCCGCATTATTTCATTCGGGATCATATAAAAGTTTTTACAAAGTTCCCGTTTATCTGAAGTTAAAATCATTACGCGCTCCTTCCATAATCATATTCAACCATAAGACCTGCAAGCTCGTCCTGACTTAAATGCTCACGCAAAATAAGCCACGCCAATAATTTCGCACCTTTTAAGCGATAGTAAGTTTTGAACAGTTCATAAGCATCCATTACTGTGCTTGAATCTAATTCATCTGCAATAATACCGCGTACATCATTCTTATGATAAATTTTGCCGAACACAATAATTTCTTCACTGTAAGTGAGCAGTGCAAATGCCTGAATAAGCAATCTCATTTCTTTTTCACCGCCGAAATGCTTGCGTACTTCTTTCGTCAGTATCCGTTCACGTAACGCTTCGAGCACATCTTCTTCCGAGTACAAATAAATATAATTATCAGTCATTTCGTTTGCCTCCCGCTTTATTTTTTATCCATACCGTAAAGTCCTCTTTTGAAACTATAAAGCGATTGCCTATTCTCACTGCCGGGAAGTCCTTTTCGTGCATTAGTTCATAAGCAGTAGATGTTGCCACGCCAAGTGTTTTTGCCACTAAATCCGCGTTAAGAAAAAGCGGCAGTTCATCGAACGACTTAAATTGTGATACTTTCATTTGTAATTTTCTCCTTTAATATTTTTTAACTCTTTTATTTGAAAACGAAGAGTCTGCGTTTTTCCTTTGCCGCTGTTTTATTTTTACAGCGGCGATTATTGCTCAATGAGCATCTGTCATCGCTTGCCTTTCGGAATAAAAAATTTGCCCCCACTTTAAAAAGTGGGGGCAGTATTCATATTGCGTTTTATACCGTTTTCTGCTATACTGAAAACAAATTGAGGTGAAACAGATGCAAGTCAAATATCAGATTTACAGGTTGTCAGCCAAGAGCATAATGGGATATGCCGAAAAAGATTCCGGCATCATATTTGATTACTATTACAAGCTCACTAAATCTCAGACCGACAAATGCAAAATATATACAGCAGTGCACGAGCAGGAAGACAATGCTTTATTCTTTCAGATTATGTGCGAACTGCACGGTGAAAATTTCAAGACGCCGGACGATAAAAAATTGATTACCGATCTTTCCGATATTATCTGTATCGTAGACTTTGAAGGTATTTTTGACCGAAATTCATCATCTCAAAAATATGCCGACATTGAGAGTAAAGCAAAATCGATGTTTTCTTACAAAGGCATCGGTTTGGATTTAGGCGCAGGATATTACAGGTATTATCCTTTTGAACGCTCGGCAAGTATGAGCCGTAAATGCCAGCTCACATTTATCCGTCACGATTTTTATTATCCTGTCCGCAAACGCATTATGATGGATATGGAACTTGAAGAATGTCAGCTGTCAAAGCTTTATGCTTATAACGGATTGATGCTGTCAGGCGGCACTCGTGTGGACAATATAAAAATAGATGAACCGCACCGCGTTATTGTAATAGACAATCCTGAGTATATAGAAAAAGGTGTTCCGGTCATTACGGTTAAGGACACCGCCGGCGAAGGCAGCGTCCGCAAATATGAGCGCGTAGAAACGGTCGACGATATAACCATCACAGCATTTGACGGTGAAGGTCTTATTTCAAAGCAATACGCAAAGAAATTGGACGAGGCATTCTGCGGCGAGCACATACACACATCATTTCAGATTCGTATGCCCTATGTAAAGGGTATGCTTCACGAGGTGGATTTCAAGGATTTTTTATCTTCCGCCGGTGTTGAAACCATAACCGATATTTACGGAGAAACACATTCTGTCCGCAGTGTTGATATTATTCTTACGAAAAGTATGTTTAAAGGCTGCGGTTGGCTGAAAGACAGCAATATGACCTGGGCGGATTATTGGAAAGCTTTCCGCAAATATAACCACGCTTTATATATTACGAATGTCAGTCACGTCGCACCGCAGGAATATACCGAACTTAATTATCAATTTATCAGCACCCTTGCCATAAGTGATGATGAATTCCGTCCCGCGGATTTACCTGACGGATGGGATCATTCCCCGTATGATGATAACCGCGAGTGGCTTACCAAACGAACCGAAGCGGAATACTATAATTTTTGCTGCAATAAAGAATATCGTCTGAATTATTTTCTTAAAGAACTGAAAACAAAGGGCTGTGATAAAGAGATCCGACTGTACCGCCTTGCACGAATTTTAAATAAAAATCCGTTATTCATAAATGAGTCGGTATATTACGATGAACTGAAAACAAAGGCGGATAAAATTTGTGAGAACTATGCTATTGGCACTATTCTGGTCGAGGGGGACAACCGTTTTCTCTCGGGTGATTTAATCGAGTTTTTATACTGGCTTTTAAATGACGGGCACAAGAAGAAAAAACGTCAGCGCACCTTTGACAGAATCGCCAGGGAAAACAAGCTGCAGCCATTTTCTTTTTACGCTCCGGGTTTCAAATACAGAAGCGGTCAGGTCTGCACGCTTCTTCGCAATCCGCATATAGCGAGGAATGAAGAGGTGCAGCTGCGAGTGCACACCGAATTTGCCAAACGGGATAATATGCGCAATTACTATCTTAAACATCTCACGGACGTTGTTATGATAGATCCGCGCATTCTCGCCGCCGAGCGTTTGGGCGGCGCTGATTATGACGGAGATATGATCCGCACCATTTCAGAACCGCTTGTTAACGAGTGTGTCAGCCGCAATTATGCTTCTGCCGATCTTGACCACCGAAGCAATATACCGCTGCTTAAAATTCCGTCTGCCGAACCGCAGATTCATAAATTCAATGATGATATTGCCCGTTTTGAAACCATCAGTAACACTTTTTCTTCCCGCATCGGTCAGATTTCCAACGCCGCACTCGACAGAAGTATTATTGCTTATGATGAAAATTCCGCCGCCGGTGAGCGTGAGCGCTGCCGCAGGGAAGTAGAAACATTGGCTATCCTTACCGGTCTTGAAATCGACTCATCAAAGAGTGGAATAAAGCCTGACCTTTCCGGGTATTTAGGCAGTGGTCGTGCAGAGAGAAGCATATTTTTAAAATACAAAAATCTGCAGGAGAACAAGGATGTTTCTACCGCCTGGTATCAGCCTTCAAATAAAAAGAAACTTAAAGAACTGATTGAAAATACTGATTGGGACAGTGTTACTTCCAACGTGGAGCGTATGCCTTACCTTGCGAATAATTTGAAAGAAAACACCGTACCTGTAAAGAAAATAACAATACCTGACAGCCAATTGTTTTCCTTTGCGGTTCTTCCCAATTGGAAGGAAACGCTTGACAGCGATTTGCTTTCCTGGACGGACGGTCTTATTGCAGATTACAACGAAGCGCTTAACCGCATACGCAGAAGCAAGGCGCCTATAAAAAACAGACGCCGCCAAACCGATATTGAGCGTATCCTTTATTCACTGGGACAGGAGTTAAAATACAGTTCCGATTCGCTTTATTCTGCCTTTGCAGACATAGAAGCGGATTATATATCCGTTATCCGAGAAAATATAATCAATGAGAAATGGCATCTGATGGAGCGGGAGGAACGATATGATTTTTTAAATCGTCATCTTCCCGATACCGATTTCAGATTGTATTACGATCTACTGTGCAATTTCCGTCACGGCGGATACCGTTTGCTCGGCGATATTATCTGTGATATTGATGATGAAAACAAATCAGAGAAGCGCAAAGAACTTCACCGCGAAGGTGACCGGACAGAGCTTTCCTATATGCTTAACGGTTATCTAAAGAAACCTCCTGCAGAACCTTTCCGCGATGCTGTTATACGCGCCTGTCTTGAGCTTATCTCGAACAAGATGAAGCCGGGTGATGCTGTTAAGTATGCGGTAGCTCTTAAAAAACGCGGTTTTATGTGGGACGTGCTTTGCGATTATGTTGAGGAAAATATTTTGAGAAAGGAGAAAAGCCGTGCTTAACGAACCGCAGGAATTTTTATCTTATACGGGTGTTCCTGTATATTCAGCAGTAAATAAGCAGGATTACTCATATCTCGGCAGAATTCCATTTGCCGCCATTCTCGATTTTGAAGGTTTTCCGCGTATACTTTCTATTATAGCGCGCGGATATATGCACGGCGGAAGTTCTCCGGATATTGACCGCGCATATAAAGCGCTTTGTGCCTGGTGCAGTATTCCCGATAAAAAAGAAACTGCCGCCCGTGAAGAGTGGCAGTATAAAAGTGATTTTCATCAGCTGCACGGCGAGTTTCCCGAACTCGTTACCGAAGACGGGAAAGGCTGGTTTTACCGCCATGTTCACGGCGTTGCAGATTATATTTTAAGCAATCCGAATAAAACAAGTAAATCCGCATACCGGAATGCCGTTAGCATTAAAAACGGTTTTGACCGCGAGTGGCGAAACAAGGTAATACAATTCCAGATTCCTATTTTCTCGGAAAACACAAAAGGTGCGTGGATCGTCCGTTTCGATGATATGATTGCCGATGCCCTGGAGCTCGGAGAATTAAAGGTTTATCCGGAAACATTGCCTTATGATATATCTAAAAAGTTATCCGCCGTTTCCGATGATTTAAGAGATACGGTTTCTTACCTTGCGGCATATTATCTCGCGAATATTGATGATGAACCCGAATGGGTTGTTCTGCCTGTCGTTTCCTTTGACGCTTATTTCGGCGGCACAACCTTCAGCAAGAAAATATTAAGCAAACTCCCGAAAGATATTATTATCCGCGACCGTACCGGTTACGGCGTCAGCAGATACAAGGTAGCGGAGGATATAATTCAATCTGAATTATACCGAAGAAAATTATCAAGGCTAAAAAAATAAATTTATCGATTTTGAATTTATTTATCGTAGGGTATTCTGAAGTAATCCAGATAAGTTTTAAATGTATCCTGTGCAGAAAGACAGGTATCGGTCAGGTATCCCTTTTCATAATTCCATTCTTTCAGACCGCGATAGTAGAACATTTTAATTTTGTCCTCAATAATAAAGGGGACGATATTATGTTTAAGGCATTCCTTGAACATAATCAATCTTCCGACTCGGCCGTTACCGTCCTGGAAAGGATGGATGCGTTCAAACTGCACATGAAAACCGATGATGTCGTCAAGGGTTATGTTTTCCCTGCTGTTGTAGCTGACGAGGAGTTTTTTCATTTCAGCAGATACATTTTCGGGCAATACAGTCTCGGTACCTCCCACCTCGTTAGGCAGCTTTTTATAATCACCAACGGCAAACCAATCTTTTTTAGCATCGCTTGTGCCGGTCTTTAAAATAAAATGCAGATGTTTTATAAATTTTTCGCTCAGCTGTGATTTGGCGCTGTCAATAATTTCATCGATACAGCGAAAATGGTTGGAAGTTTCAATAATATCATCTACCCGCACACTTTCATCGGTTACGCCTATGGTGTTAGTTTCAAATATATATCGGGTCTGATCGTGCGTAAGACGGCTGCCTTCAATATGATTGGAGTTGTAGGTCAGTTCGATTTGTATTTTGTGATAAATTCCCCCGTGTAACCGGCTGTGTTTTTCTTCCTTCAAAATATCCAGCAAGGTCTGCGGTACAGGTTTGCTTTTGTTGCTTCTTTCAGGTTTTTCAGCGTTTTCGGGAATGTTCCAGGTCTTTCCTGTAAGGAACGCACCGGGTACACGGCCTGCAGCACAATAATTGCGCACGCTGCGCTCCGATGTATTCCAAAGTATTGCCACCTCTTTGACGGACAGATATTTCATATTCCCACCTCCGAATTGCTGTTATCATTATACCACATTATCGGCAAAATATCAATTCAATCGAGCGGAATATGCTCATATTTTTGCCGATACCGGCATTTTTAATCAAATTCCTTTTCTTTAGTTAATGTGTAGTAATTTTTACCCAATGAAAAGGCAATTTTTTAATTTTGTGCTCTTTTTATCCAACTGCTATATTTGCGTAATCTCTTTTGCCATCAAACTGCCGCCTGTTCGGTAGATAAGTTTGTCATAGCATATGCTCGAACAGCGCAAGAACGATCAGCAGGCAATACTGCTTGAACGCTTACGTGACAGGGAACAGCCAATGTCTATACGCAGATGCTGGAAAAGTGCGAAGCGGATATCGCCAGGTTCACTGCCGAGATCAATGCCATTCGCAACTACGACGAAACGATCAGAAAACGCAAGTCAAGGATAAAACAAAGCATTGACCTCATAGATGATATTATCAAAGACGGAGCGATAAGCGATGAACACCTTCGGATGTTGGTAGATGTGATTCTGATAAGCGAGGTAAACAACGAGCAGTCAATTGAAATCGTCATGAAAGCGAATTTTCAAAACTGCCTTAACATGTACGATGAAAACGGCGAGCTCACCGACGGCGTATTCTTACCCGAAGATTTTCTCTAAAAGCACAGGCAGACGCATAACCTTAACCGACAAAAATCATCCGAAAATTGCGGTTAAAGATTGCGCGTCTGCCAAAAATTCAGCGTCCTGAAAAGGCCTAAAAAAATCGCTCAAACCCGCAAAACTATGGCTTGTACTTCGAAAAAAGATGCGTTATACTGGCTTTAGACGGATATAAAATATATTATTTTTTTCATAAGAGAAATGTATGGTACAATTGTTTAATAAGTGAAATCCGAAAGAAAGGAGCAAGCGAATGGATAACGGTGCCGGTAGCTACCGCCGTTTTCTGAATGGCGATGACAATGGAATAACAGAGATAATAAGAGATTACAAAGACGGCTTAATGCTGTTTATAAACAGATATGTAAACAATATTCATATTGCGGAAGAGCTGACAGAAGATACATTCTTTAAGTTGGTTACCAAAAAGCCGAAATTCACGGAAAACAATTCATTTAAGACTTGGTTGTATACAATCGGGCGGAATATGGCTCTTAACTACATAAAGCACAACAGAAACATTGCAAAAACATCATTGGAAGAGCTTAAAAATCTCTGCGCCGATAAAGAATGTGTTGAAAAGTCATATCTTCGCAAAGAGCAAAAGTTGCAATTAAACGGTGCATTGGCTGAAATCGGGTCAAATTACGCAATGGTTTTGCATTTAAAATATTTTGAAGATATGAGTAATGAACAAATAGCGCAAGTTTTAAAAAAGAACAAACGGCAGGTTGAAAATATGCTTTATCAGGCAAAGCAGGCACTGAAAACCGAGCTTAAAAAGGAGGATTTTATTTATGAAAACCTATAACGAAATGGCAGAAAACCTTTTAAAGCGCAGAGACGCTTATATAAAGCAAAAGAAAAAAAGAAACAGAATTGCTATTATCGGTATAGCTTCTTTTTGCTTTGCGGCAGCCGTGGGCGTAAGCTTTTGGCAGAGCGGTTTGTTAAAAAAGCAACCCATTAAAACGGCAGAGGACGCGCTTTTCTCCGGAATCAAAGACGTCTATGGGTCGGATGAGAGCGAGCCGCAAACCAATGTTCCAAACGCTTCGGGGGAAGCCACCGGTGACAGGCTGGGCGTGATTATATATAAGGGAAAAACCTATGTGCAAATTATGACTATATATAAAGGCAAGGCTGTTTTTCAAGTTAAAAATGCGAATATTTCCGAAAAAGATGTTGTTTTGGATAAAAAAATCGGTACAGGCTACGATTTCGACGGAAGCTACAATCCCGAATGGCTGAAGAACAACGGCGAAAAAGGGCATCCCGTCTATGCCCCGGAAACCGAAGTATATACGGTAAAGGACAGGGAGGATTTGCTTGGCGCAAAATTTGATGATGAAACATATATTGTACTACGATCCGAAGAATAAGCCTTATTATTTTATTAATTTTTCAATTTGAAAAACAAACTTTTGTTCTTAATTTATTCTGCTAAAAAGGTAGATTCGCAAAAACTTCTTACTTATCATTTCTTGCTTTTTACTTCCCAAAGCCGAAAGGACAGATTGAAGTAATAGTGAAGAAGATATTTAATTCTAATGGTGATGATCTTTTTGATGCTATTGAGAATGGAGACAATAAAAGGACAGATAGAATCGCTAAAAAACCAGAAAAAGTATTCCATGCTTTTATTTCTAATAATGAATTAGCGCGAGAATGTATTCCTATCTTACTTAAAAGTGACAATGTAGCCATTCGCCATTGGAGTGCAGGTTTTGCTTTAGAATTAGATCTGTTTGTTGATGAGGCCTAAACTGAACTTTATAACATTTCCGTTAAAGAATACGGTATCAATAGTTTAGTTGCTGAATACACTTTGAAAACCCGGAAAGTCAAAGGTCAGCTATATTGGCATCTAAAAAAATAACGGTTTGTAATATTTAAGGGAATTAAGTATGCGTAAGAAAAAAGTAATAATTATTCTATTGGCTGTATTTTTGTTTACATTAAGTTTTACAGGTTTCGTTTTAAAAAAAGTAATCATATCTTTGGATAAAGATAATATCTCATGGGCCGAAAAT
>CALWUZ010000187.1 GCA_944384845.1 uncultured Clostridia bacterium | reverse complement strand
GCGGAAGCTATTATCTCGTCTGTCAGCGCCGCTATATGGAGCGTAAGCTCTCTTTCCTCCGGCGCTTTAAGCAGCATAAGCTCCTCCGGAAGACATTTGCGGCGGGATATTCCCTCACCTTCGAGATTTCTTATTATGCTGCAGATGCGGGCATAGGCGTACTGAACGTAGTATACCGGATTTGAATTTGACTCCTTCACCGCAAGATCAAGGTCAAAGTCAAAGTGGCTGTTCGGCTCCCGCAGGTTAAAGAAAAAGCGCGCGGCGTCAATGGGTACCTCATCAAGAAGAGTAACGAGCGTTATCGCCTTTCCGGAGCGCTTTGATGCTTTTATGACCTCTCCTCCGCGGACGAGGCGCACCATCTGCATAAGCACTGCGTCAAGCTTGCCCGCGTCGACGCCAAGCGCCGTCAGTGCGGCTTTAAGCCTTGGCACATAGCCGTGATGGTCGGCGCCCAAAACATCTATTGCCTTGTCAAATTTTCTTATTACCAGCTTATTGTAATGGTATGCGATATCCGGTACAACATAGGTAGGCACGCCGTTGGCGCGGACAAGCACGAAGTCCTTATCGCAGCCGAAATCGGTCGCTTTAAACCAAAGTGCTCCCTCCGCAGAATAAGTATGCCCGCTTTTTTTGAGCAATTCAATAACTCTTCCGGTTTCCCCGTTTTTGTGAAGTGAGCTTTCCCTGAACCATGTATCGTAATGTATGCGGTATTTTGCGAGATCCTCTTTAAGACCGCTGATATTTTTAGGAAGCGCAAAATCCACCAATGCCTTGCGGCGTTCGTCCTCACTTTTTTCCACGAAACTGTCACCGTACTCTGCGGCAAACTCCCTGGCATGATTTATTATGTCCTCTCCGTGGTAGGAATCCTCCGGCATTTCAATTCCGTCCTTAAAAAGCTGGAGATACCGAAGATCGAGCGACAGCGCGAATTTATTTATCTGATTGCCGGCGTCGTTTATATAAAATTCGCGCTCGGTATAAAAGCCCGCCGCCTCCAGAACCGAGGCAAGACAATCGCCGAGGGCGCCTCCGCGGGCGTTGCCGATGTGCATAGGACCGGTGGGATTTGCGGAAACAAATTCAACCAGCACCCGCTTACCCTCGCCATAGCCGCTTTTACCGTAATCCTCGCCCTTTTCGTCCGCGTCCGCCAAAATATCGGCATAATATCTGTCCGACAAAAAGAAATTGATAAATCCGGGACCGGCAATTTCGCATTTTTCTATATAAGTTCCCGTAAAATCAAATTCGGAAAGGAGAATTTCCGCTATCCGCCGCGGAGAAGTGCGGAAAGCCTTCGCCCATACCATGGCGGCGTTTACCGCATAATCCCCAAATTCGCGGTTCTGAGGAAGCGAAACCGAAAATTCTCCCGGCTGGGCGCTTTTTTCAAGCAGTCCCTTTTCCATAGCGGAATTGACCGCGTTTTTAACGCAGGTATTCACCTGCTCCCTTGCTTTTGCTACCAATAACGACATTTTTAAAACCATTCCTTTCGCACGCGCTTTTCCGCGCCTGTTATGCGCAGCCGAAAGCGCCGCGATATTTTTTAAACTTCAAAGCCCTTCGTCAGGTCTTTATTTCTCTTACAGATATATTTACCGTATTGCGGCTTATAAGCTTCAGATTTGAATCAACGGTATATTTCATAGAAATTCTGCCTCCGTTTCCTGATAACTCGGTTTTGACAAATTCACCGAAAATACCGATTGAAAGCTCACCGTGAGGAGTGCTGTAACAGCAGACGCTGCGCTTGCCCGCCTCGACTATAAGACGGCTTTCAATGTCGCCCGTACGCTGTAGAATTACCGAATTGTCGGGCTTTATGTAAAGACAGGTCTTTACCCGGTTTGCCCCGAGCATTTTGCTTTCGTCATATAAAATTAAGAAGCTGCCGTTTTTTTCACCGAAGCGGCCGTCAGTGGTGAGCTCGATCGTTTCGGAATTTTCATCCGATGCCTGCTCGCCTTTAATGCTGATTATTACGTCCTTCATCATAAACTGCTTAAATCCACCTGTTCCACCTTGCGGTCGTCAATTTCCTCGCCCAAAAGGACCGACGCCTGAGTTTTAAACGAATAAGGCTTATCGCTTACAAAAAATACATGGCTGCCCGATGCGCGGCTTTCGGCTGACATACCGTTTATTTCAAGATATTCCGCCACCGCTTCAGCTACGGCAACTCCCGGATTTATGAGAGCGACATTTTCTCCGACAGTACGCCTTATAGCCTCCTCAAGCACGGGATAGTGAGTGCAGCCGAGTATCAGAGTATCACTGCCCGATTCGATTATCGGCTGAAGGTAGCGTCTGACCGTTTCCTTTACCACTACATCCTCCGGAGAAAACCATCCCTCCTCAACCATAGGCACAAACAGCGAGCAGCTCACTGCGGTAACCTCTGCGTCGGGCATAAGCTTCAGGATTTCCTTTTTATGGCTTGCGCTCATAACGGTCGCCGATGTGCCTATAACGCCAATTTTACGGTTTTTAGTTTTATTAACCGCCGCCGCAGCCGCATGAGTAACCATTTCAAAAAAGGGAACCGGAAGATTATGAGAAACGTCCGCCGCAACGGAAGATACCGTTCCGCAGGCGGCAACAATCAGCTTAACGTCATGCTTCAGCAGAAAACGTTCGTCCTGCGCGGCATATTTCCTTATGGTTTCACGGCTTCTCGTTCCGTAAGGAACTCGGCCGGTATCGCCGAAATAGACTATATCTTCTTTAGGAAGGCGCTTTATTATCTCTTTTGTGACGGTAAGCCCGCCCAGTCCGGAGTCAAAAACACCTATTGCACGACCGTCCGCCATGCAATCAACCCCTTAAATTATAATTCATTTAATAATACCACATTTTCGCCGTATTAGCAACCTTAAAAGCTAATCTGATATAAAAATTCGCTTTGCCATTTTCAGGCAAAACGAATTTCAGGAAAATTTACGGAGAAATCAGCCGCCGCAGCCTCTGCAGCCGCCGAAAAGCTTTTCGGCGTCAAGCCGGTTTTCAGACTCATTTTTAATAAAATTTAATTTGCGGCACAGCTCTCTGATACCGTCGCCGCAGTAAAACGCGTTTAAAGCGCCGCGCACAGCGGCGGCGTTAAGGGCGCTGCGCAGTATTCCGTCGGCAAGCGGCAAATCGTCTTCCGGATAGATTTTAAATATAACGATACGCTCGTCGTCAAGGCTGTAGAGACAGCGACCTAATTCCTCACCGCCGCATTCCGCCGTTATACAGCCCGAGGAGAAATCGTAATCAAGCGAATTTTCCTCAAACAGCGCCTTTACCCTGTTATCATCCTTTAAAGGCAAAAGAGTAATCATTTTGTCTCCGGACCCTTCTGTGAAATGTTAGTCAAGCGGCGCATCTCCCTTTCGTTAAGCGGACGCCATTTGCCCTGCGGCAGCATTCCCAGCTTTACTCCCGCTATTTCGGTGCGCTTGAGCCGCAGCACGGCAAGACCTACAGCCTCGCACATGCGGCGTATCTGGCGGTTTCTTCCCTCGTTCAGTATAAAAATAAGAACCGTTCTGTCAGGCTTCCTTTCAGCTACAAAACAGTCGCAGGGCAGTGTTTTTCTGCCGTCAAGAAGTATGCCGTCACGCATTTTTAAAAGCTGTTCGTCTACGACCTCGCCTTTTACTGTCACACGGTAGGTTTTATTAACATGGGAGGACGGATGCACAAGCCTGTTGGCAAAATCACCGTCGTTTGTCATAATAAGCAGTCCTTCCGAATCCCGGTCAAGCCTGCCTACCGGAAAAAGCCGCGCTCCGGCGTCGCTTACGAGCTCGGAAACATTTTTCCTGCCTAATTCATCGCGCATGGTGGTTATAAAGCCCCGCGGCTTGTTAAGCATAATATAAAGCTTTTCGCCTGACGGAACAACGCTTCTGCCTCTGACGGTTACCTTGTCCCGCTTGGGGTCAACCTTTGCGCCGAGAAACGCCGTATGACCGTTGATTTTAACCTTCCCCTGACTGATAAGCTCCTCGGCCTTTCTTCGCGAGGCAACGCCGCATTCCGAAAGATGCTTTTGCAGGCGTATTTTATTTTCCTTCATTATAAGCTCCTAAATGCTTTTGAGTATATATTTTATATTTTTCAGTATTTCTGTTAAGAAATCCGGCTTTTCGCTGTAAGCCGAAATGTTTCTGAGCGCAGTAAGCTCCACGGTGCCGATAGTTTCCTCTCCCATTTTATATTCGACGCTTCCGATAACGTCGCCCTCAGAGACAGGAGCATAAACGAATTTGGGCAGCATTACCGTACAGGTTATGCTTTCGGTTTCAAGCGTGTTGACCGTATACGGCTCTATAAAAATTTCTATGTATTCGTCCGCAGAGCCTATAACCGGTATATTATAGCTTGAGACCGGAGGAGAATAATCGGTCTGCTTTATAGAGTCAAGCCCGTATTCAAGCAGGGCAGCGTGGTCATTCCAGTCGTCCGGATCGTTCAGGGTGACGGCAACAGCGAGCTTGCCGCCGCGCCTTGCCGCGCTTACAAGGCACCGCCCGGACTTTTTGGTAAAGCCGGTTTTTACTCCCACCGCGCCGTCAAAGAGCTTAAGCATCTTATTGTGATTTTTCAGCGAGCGCCTGTACGGCGGGTTGCCGTAATTGAGCACCGCCGATTCGCTTGCCGCCGCCGCCGCGAAATCCTCGTTTTTGAGCGCGTAAGCGGCAAGGAGCGCTAAATCCCCGGCTGTTGTATAATGCCCGTCTGCGTCAAGCCCGGAGGGAGTTACAAAATGCGTGTTTTCAAGTCCCAGCTCCGCGGCCTTAGCATTCATCATTTCCGCAAATTTTTCCACCGAACCGGCAAGAGATATCGCCGTAACGTTCGCCGCGTCGTTGCCGGAAGCCAGCATCATTCCGTAAAGAAGATCGTGATATGTCACCCTGTCTCCGGCGAGCAGGCCCATAGACGAGCCCTCTACCTTAAGCATATCCGCTGTTACGGTTATTTCCTTTGAAAGGTCGCCGTGCTCGCATAAGAGAAGAGCGGTCATAATTTTTGTAGTGCTTGCCATTGGCAGCAGTTCATCGGCGTTGTGCGCGTATATAACCTCGCCCGTGTCGCCGTTTATTACCGCCGCCGCTTTTGCCGAGGTTCCTGCCGCGTCCGCTCGGAAAAAAGAAAGCGCGGCAAAAACCAGGCAGAAGCATAAAACCCTTTTCATAATCCACCACCTCACCTTTATTTTATTAAAGGCGGGGCGGCTATATTACTCCTGCGGCTTTTCTTTGGATTTATCCTTTGAAAACAGCTCCTTGGCCTTCTGCAGCACCTCAGGCGCCATTGAAACCGCCTTATCGATGGAGGACATCTCGTTGTAAACCGGCATCATTTTAACGTTTCCGCCGCTTACGGCTATAAATGCAACCGGTGAGAGCGTAACGCCCGCTCCTCCTCCGCCGCCGAACAGTCCCGACTGGGTTTTGCTCGGAAAATCGCTTCCTCCGGTCGCCACTCCGAAAGAGACCTTTGAAACCGGAATAAGCGTGATGTCGCCCACCACCATAGGATCGCCGATTATGGTGTTGGCGTCAACCATTGCGCGCAGCTTTTCCATAGTTACGTCCATAATGTTTTTAATGCTGTTTTCGCTCATAATTCATTCCTCGTTATAAATTTGTTGTATTCC
>CALWUZ010000186.1 GCA_944384845.1 uncultured Clostridia bacterium | reverse complement strand
AGCTATGCGCTTGGCGATAGGGGGGCGTGCAAACGCCGTTCCCAGCATATAATCCTCATAAAGCGCGCCAGCCTGAACGCTGGGAAAAACATAGTCCTCCAGGAACTCCTTGGTAAGATCCTCGATATAAAGCTTTGAAGCACCGGTCTTAATCGCTTTTTCCTCAAGCCCGTCAAGCTCGCGTGCCTGACCCACGTTTCCGGATACCGCAATGATTTCTGGATTATTGTAATTTTCCTTAAGCCACGGAATTATTATAGAGGTGTCAAGACCGCCCGAATACGCAAGAACAACCTTTTTGATTTCTTTTTTATTCATTTTATATTCCTCCGGTTTGCATATTTATTTGTTTATTTGCATAAATTATAGCATATTCTGAATATTTATGCAATACTTTTTCGGATTTTTTTCATATTTTACCCTACGCACATATAATCAGCCGAAATACGGTTCTCTTTTGTCTATTTTCACACCTGTCGGAATTGAATGAGTACCTGACTGAATATTACACATTATATAAATGTATTATCAGCTTTGTCAAATATTAAATTTTACAATTTTCCAATGAATTTTAGTATGTTTTTATTAGAAAACGGAAATTTTGAATGATTCACATACGAAATCTTGACAAGTATTTTTGCCTGTGATAAAATTAACACAATATATTAAGGAAGTGTTAACGATGCGTAAAGTTTTAAATAAAGCTTCATATGCCGGCTTTACGGGTGCGTCACGCGCAGCCGCTTCCTTTTGCGCACGTAAAATATCCCTGCTTGAAGACACTGTCATCGTCACAGTGTCTTTTTTTCTGATTCGCGCGGTTTTCCTTCTGAGCACGGTATATTTCAGCATCAGCTCCCACAGAATAAAAAGCAGACCAAGCCCGAATCCGGCAGGTTAAAATCCTCCGGTGAATATCGGTTTATCAGGGTTATGGCTTTGCTGCTTTTAACGGCAAGGTCATTTTTATTTACCGGTTCCGGTCACGCGCGTAAAGCGCCGGACTGTAAATATAATATAAAATTTCAGAAAGAAGTTGGTTTTATGAAAAAGTATGCAAGAATATTAAGCGCGGTTATATCGGCAGTAATTATTCTTACCGCTCTTGCCGGCTGCGGCGGAAGCGGCGGGAGCGGCGCTCGGCAGCCATAAAGATAGGAGGGATAGGTCCCACCACCGGTTCAAACGCAAATTACGGACAGGGCGTTAAAAACGCCGCCGAAATAGCGGTTGAGGAAATAAACGCGCTTGACGACAGCATTAAATTCGAGCTCAGATTTGAGGACGATGAAAACGATCCGGAAAAATCGGTCAACGCCTACAACAATCTTAAGGATTGGGGCATGCAGATACTGATGGGCACCGTAACCACCGCTCCTTGCGTCGCGGTTTCCGCCGAGTCCAACGCGGACAATATCTTTACGCTTACCCCCTCCGCCTCGTCAACCGACGTTATAGGCGGTCAGCCGGATGAGAACGGAAACGTCACCATTCCGAGAAAATCAAACGTATTCCAGATGTGCTTTACCGATCCGAACCAGGGTATTGCCTCAGCGGACTATATCAAGGAACAGAATCTCGGCACCAAAATTGCCGTTATTTATAACAACGGAGATGCATACTCCACCGGTATATTCCAGAAATTTCAGTCGGAAGCCAAGACCCTCGGACTTGAGATAGTAAACGTTTCCTCCTTCCCAAGCGACGACACCACCGATTTCACCGCACAGCTCAACGCCGCCAGGAACGCCGGCGCCGACCTTGTTTTTCTGCCCATTTACTACACTCCTGCCGCGCTTATACTGGCTCAGGCTGACAGTATGAAATATACCCCCAAGTTTTTCGGCGTTGACGGTATGGACGGTATACTCGGCGTTAAGGAATTCAATACATCTCTTGCCGAGGACGTAATGCTGCTTACCCCCTTCTCAGCCGACGCAGAGGATGAAAAGACCCAGAACTTTGTCGCAAAATACAAGGAAAAATACGGCGATACCCCGAACCAGTTTGCTGCCGACGCGTACGACTGCATTTACGCTCTTTATGAGGCCTGCAAGGCAAAGGAGATCACCTCGGATATGTCAAACGAGGATATATGCAGCGCTTTAATCGAACAGTTTACCGATCCGTCCTTTGTCTTTAACGGCATTACGGGTACCGATATTACCTGGAAGGACACCGGAGAGGTATCAAAGTCTCCTAAGGGAATGGTAATCAAAAACGGCGTTTATGTCGGAATGTAATTTCCGTTAAAAAATCAGAACAGAAAAGGGGATGCTTTTAAATTCCCCTTTTCCAATCATAAAAAGAGGTGTAAGCATGACTCTTGTTTCAAATTTAATCAACGGAATAAGCCTGGGCAGCGTTTATGCCATCATAGCGCTCGGATATACGATGGTATACGGCATTGCTAAAATGCTTAATTTCGCGCACGGCGACGTTATAATGGTAGGCGCTTATATCTCATATGTTTCAACAGCCTCGCTTAATGTTCCGCCGCTTTTGTCGGTAGTTATCGCGATGGCGGTATGCACGGTTTTGGGAATTCTGATAGAAGGGCTTGCTTACCGTCCTCTCAGAAAGGCGTCCTCGCTCGCAGTGCTTATAACCGCTATCGGAGTCAGCTATTTGCTGCAGAACGCCGCTCTGCTTATCTGGGGCAGCACCCCAATAAGCTTTGCTTCGGTTGTTCCGTTTGATTCGGTTTCTCTCTTCGGCGGAAAGCTTGTTATAACGGCGGAATCCATAGTGACCGTGGCGGTCAGTATAGTTATAATGGTACTGCTCAATCTGTTTACCAAAAAAGGAAAGATGGGCAAGGCGATGCGCGCTGTGTCAGAGGATAAGGACGCCGCTCAGCTTATGGGCATAAACACAAACGCTACTATCTCAATGACCTTCGCGATAGGCAGCGCGCTTGCCGCAGTGGCGGGTGTGCTTCTCTGCTCGGCATATCCCATGCTTACGCCTACCACCGGCTCAATGCCTGGCATCAAGGCTTTTACCGCGGCGGTCTTCGGAGGGATAGGCTCTATTCCGGGCGCTATGCTCGGCGGGATCATGCTCGGCGTTATTGAAATTTTCGCCACCTCATATATATCCTCAGAGCTGTCTAATGCGATACTTTTTGCCATTCTTATTATCGTACTGCTTGTAAAGCCCACAGGTCTGCTCGGCAAAGCGGTAAAAGAAAAGGTGTGAGGTGTGGATTATGTTAAAATATAAAAGCTTAAGTAAATTTGCCCGCACCAATATTACAACCTACGGTATAGTAATAATCGCTTTCGCAATACTTTTTCCGCTTCAGTCGGCGGGAATGCTGTCAAACTCGATTAATGGCCAGCTCATTCCGATATGCGCATATATTGTTCTCGCAATCTCGCTTAACCTCACCGTGGGAGTTCTCGGAGAGCTGAGCCTCGGTCACGCCGGATTTATGAGCGTAGGAGCCTTCAGCGGAGTTATTGCCGCCGCCTCAATGCAGGACGCGGTCGGTTTTGAGCCTCTGCGGCTTGCGCTTACTATAATAATCGGCGGAATATTCGCCGGAATAGCGGGACTGCTGATAGGAATACCGGTACTGAGACTGCGGGGAGACTATCTTGCGATAGTGACCCTTGCTTTCGGAGAGATAATAAAAAATATTATCAACTGCCTGTATGTAGGCATTGACGCCGGAGGGCTTCATTTCAGTGTAACCGATACGGCGTCACTCGGTATGTCAGGCGGCAGAATAATACTTAACGGTCCTCAGGGAGCAGTAGGAATTTCCAAAATAGCGACCTTTCCGGCGGGCTTTATACTAATACTGTTCACGCTGTTTATCGTGCTCAATCTCATATACAGCCGCACCGGCCGCGCGATAACCGCAATACGCGACAACCGCATCGCCGCCGAATCGGTGGGAATAGGCGTGACAAAATACAAGCTCACCGCCTTTATTGTCTCGGCGGCTTTAGCCGGTATGGCGGGCGCGCTCTACGCGATGAATTTTTCAACCATAGCTCCCAGGAAATTCGATTTCAACACTTCCATTCTGATACTTGTTTTTGTCGTCCTCGGAGGAATGGGAAATATACTCGGTTCAATAATAGCGACCACCGTTCTTTATATGCTGCCGGAAATGCTGCGTGATTTCAGAGGCTTCTCAGATTACCGGATGCTTATATACGCTGTCGTCCTGATTCTTGTAATGCTTCTGACAAACAGCAGCAAAGCAAAGCAGACCGCGGAAAATATAAAGTTCCGGCTTAAAAATACATTTACCCGCAGAAAAGGCGGCGGCAGCGGGGAGGTGTCGGAAAATGGATAAAATGGTACCCTATCCCAGCGGAGCGATAGTGCCGGAGCGCGACCTTAACAAGACCCCCATTCTCGAAACCCACCATTTAGGAATTGATTTCGGCGGTCTTACGGCGGTAGACGATTTTTCGCTTACGGTCGGGCGCACTGAGATCTGCGGACTTATCGGTCCCAACGGCGCCGGAAAAACCACTGTTTTCAATATGCTCACCAACGTATATCAGCCGACAAGAGGCACCATTCTGCTTGACGGCAGGTCGACGGCGGGCAAAACCACGGCTCAGGTGAACCGTATGGGCATAGCCAGAACCTTTCAGAATATACGTCTTTTTTCAAATATGAGCGTGCTTGACAATGTGAAGGTCGGTCTTCACAATTCAATAAAAGAAGGCTTTTTCGCCTCGGTCACACACGCCTTCGGCTTCAGAAAAGCCGAAAAAATCGCCGACGGACGCGCGCTTGAGCTGCTTGACTTTTTTTCAATGGCGGATATTGCCGGCGCTAAGGCCGGCTCTCTTCCCTACGGCGCTCAGCGCAGGCTCGAGATTGTAAGAGCGCTTGCCACAAATCCCGGGATTATTCTTCTTGACGAACCGGCGGCTGGCATGAACCCGTCCGAAACCGCCGAACTTATGGAGAATATACGCCGCATACGCGATACCTTCCAGATTTCGGTAATGCTGATAGAGCATGATATGAACCTTGTGATGAATATATGCGAGGGTATATGCGTGCTTGACCACGGCAAAATAATAGCCAAGGGTACGCCCGAAGAAATTAAATCCGATCCGGCGGTTATAGAGGCTTACCTCGGAAAGAAAAAGGAGGCGGACGGCAATGCTGAAGGTTGAGGGAATAAACGTATATTACGGAAACATTCACGCCCTGAAGGATGTTTCGCTTGAGGTAAACTCAGATGAAATAGTGGCGCTGATAGGCGCCAACGGCGCAGGAAAATCCACTACGCTTAAAACCATTTCAGGTCTTATGCGTTCAAAAACCGGAAGCATTACCCTGATGGGCGAGGATATATCCCGTACCGACGCTCATAAGCTTGTTTCAAAGGGCTTGGCGCATGTACCGGAGGGCAGGCGGATTTTCCTGCAGATGACGGTGCAGGAAAACCTTGAAATGGGCGCCTATACTCAGCCCGCCTATCTTAAGCAGGGAATCAAGGATGTGTTTGAACGCTTTCCGCGCCTTAAGCACCGCAAAAATCAAATCGCCGGCACGCTTTCGGGCGGAGAGCAGCAGATGCTCGCCATCGGAAGAGCGCTTATGAGCAGACCTAAGCTTCTGATGCTTGACGAGCCCTCTATGGGGTTGGCTCCGATTCTTGTGCAGCAGATTTTTGACATTATAAAGGAGCTGCACGACACCGGAACAACCATCTTATTGGTCGAGCAAAACGCCGAGATGGCGCTCCGCATTGCCGACCGCGCCTACGTGCTTGAATCAGGGCGGATAACCGTCTCCGGCACGGGCAGAGAGCTTGCACAGAGCGATTCCATTAAAAAAGCATATTTAGGCGGTTAAACGGTATAAAAGCACAGGGAAAATCCTTCCGACTCATTGAAATATAACAGCGAGAGAACCGTCATAAGGTAAAAGGACGAGGACAGGCGATTTTTGGCTTGTCCTCTTTTTTGCGGAAAAATACGTTCATTCTCAGAGTCAGGACGGAAACGGCAGAATAAACGGTCTCACAGACAAAACTGTTACCGCTTTGAAGGGCAGCCTGTCTGTTTACGTCACCGATGCAATGCTGACCGGAAAGGCGAGGTCTGCAATAAAAATATCTGCTGTAGACCGCCGGCTGGAGCATAGCCCTTTCTTTATTGCCTGAAATCATATAGACAAATAAAAAATACCTCAAAAATCCGGCGAAAAAAGATTGCAGGGAAAACAGATTCATGGTAAAATGATAAATATAAAATTAAATTAAGAAAAGGGTTGACAAAATGACGGCGAAGTGTATTCTCTATCTATCGAAGATAACTCCGCCCTTTTCCTGTCCATACGAAAATTATGTAAATTCAGAAAGCATATTCCGACTGTTTTACTGCAGGCGGGGATGCTTTCTTTGTATTTTCGCACACTAACGGCTTCATTATTTGAAATAACAAAAAGGAGATGGATTGCATGAAACAAAATCACAGGGTATTGTCGGTTCTTCTAACGCTATGTATGGTAATCGCCACATTCGCCGCCGGGACGACCGCGGCTTTCGCACAAGGCGGAGATTTAGTCGGGGATGGATCTACTGAAGCGCCGTATCAGATTCAGGACGCTGAGGATCTCATGGCGTTCATTGCCTTGGCAGCAGAGGACCCGGACGCCTGCGCGGTATTGAAAGACAATATCGATCTTCAGGGGATTGCGCTGACAGCCGCGCCAATCTCTACCTACGAGGGGACGTTTGACGGCGGCGGCTTTACTGTCAGCGGTCTTGAAATCAGTGGTTCAGGAGGAAACAAGGCGATTTTCAGAACGATTTCTGAAGGCGGCGTTGTGAAAGACCTCAATGTCAGCGGCTCGGTGTCAGGTACCTCTAATACAGCCGGAATCGCAGCAACAAGCTACGGTTCGATAGAGAACTGCAGTTTTACGGGAACTGTTACGGGAACGTATCCTGTCGGCGGTATTGTCGCACAAAACAGCGGGCAGGTAACCGGCTGTACCAATCGCGCGGCAGTAACGGGATCCTTTCATGTCGGCGGGATTGCCGGGCGAAATGGAAATACAAGTGTACAAGGCTCGATAGAAGACTGTACCAATGAAGGCGTCGTAAAGGGGCAAGATA
>CALWUZ010000185.1 GCA_944384845.1 uncultured Clostridia bacterium | reverse complement strand
GGGCTATCCGCGACCCGCTTTCGGGACGGGCTTATGTATACGGCGCTATGCGCGTAACCGGAGCCGCCGATCCGCTTAAAAGCGTTAAGGAAACACTGCCCGGAAAGCTTCCGCAGAGAAAGCTTGTTACCACCGCGGCGGACGGTTATTCCTCCTATGGCAACCAGATAGGACTTGCCACCGGAATCGTTGATGAAATTTATCACGACGGCTACGCCGCCAAAAGAATGGAGATAGGCGCAGTTATAGCGGCGGCTCCCGCGGCGAATGTGCGCCGCGAGCGTCCGAAGCCGGGCGATATTGTTATCCTTTTGGGCGGAAGAACGGGACGCGACGGCTGCGGCGGCGCCACCGGCTCCTCAAAATCGCACACGCTTGAATCGCTTGAGACCTGCGGCGCCGAGGTACAGAAGGGCAATGCCCCCGAGGAAAGAAAGCTACAGAGGCTTTTCAGAAATCCGGAAGCGTGCCGTATGATAAAGCGCTGCAACGACTTCGGCGCAGGCGGTGTTTCGGTCGCCATAGGCGAGCTGGCGGACGGTCTTGAAATTGACCTTAACGCTGTGCCCAGAAAATACGAGGGGCTTGACGGCACCGAGCTTGCGATAAGCGAATCACAGGAAAGAATGGCGGTAGTGGTAGAGGCGAAGGACGCAAAGCGTTTTCTGGATATTGCATACTCCGAAAATCTTGAGGCAACGCCGGTAGCCGAGGTGAAAGCGGAGCCGCGCCTTATTATGAACTGGAACGGCAGGGCGATTGTCAATATAAGCCGTGAGTTTTTAAATTCCAACGGGGCGGAAAAGCATATTACCGTAACTCCCGATAAGCCGCGGGACTTTTCAAAGCGGGTGACGGGCAGCTTTACCGATAATTACACAGCGCTTGCGGACGACCTTAACGTCTGCTCAAAGCGCGGGCTTTCAGAGCAGTTTGACTCCACGATAGGCGCAGGCACGGTGCTTATGCCGTTCGGCGGCAAAAACCAGCTTACGCCGATTCAGGCGATGGTGCAGAAAATATCGGTTGAGAAGAAGCATACCGACGACTGCTCGCTTATGTCTTGGGGATACAATCCCTTTATAACCGAAAAAAGCCCATATCACGGCGCCTATCTCGCGGTTGTCGAATCGGTCTGCAAGCTGATAGCCGCAGGAGCGGAGTTTAAAGATGTTTACCTGACTTTCCAGGAGTATTTTGAAAGACTCGGAAAGGACGGCAGGCGCTGGGGCAAGCCTCTCGCAGCGCTGCTCGGCGCATTTAAGGCGCAGACGGAGCTCAATATCGGCGCGGTCGGCGGAAAGGACTCAATGAGCGGTTCTTTTGAGAACTTAGACGTTCCCCCCACCCTTGTTTCGTTCGCCGTGACCACTTCAAAAACACGTTATATCGTATCGCCTGAATTTAAAAAGGCAGGAAATAAGGCAGTTCTGCTCTGCCCAGTCTGTGATGAAAACGGTCTTCCGAAAACAGACTCGCTTTTAAAGGTCTTTGCACGCGTGACCGAGCTTCTGCGTTCCGGCAAGGCGGTTTCCTGCTATACCCCGACCGTCGGCGGCATAGGTGAGGCTGTTATGAAAATGTGCTTCGGAAACTCGCTCGGCTTTAAGTATGACGGCAATATGTGCTGTCAGGGTATTTTTGATTACTGCTACGGCGGCTTTATTTTAGAGGTTGACGGGGACATTGAAGACGCCCTTCCGATAGGCACCGTAACCGGCGACGGGATTATTTCGCTCGGCAGTGAGGAGATCCCGCTTTCTGAGCTTTTAAGCATATATGAAAGCAAGCTCGAAAGCGTTTACCGCTGCAATATTCCCGACAGCGGCTCGGAAATGAAAAATTTCAGCTTCAGCGCCGAAACGCGCGTATCCCCCGCGGTCAAAGCTGCAAAGCCGCGTGTTCTGATACCGGTATTCCCCGGCACCAACTGCGAGTATGACAGTGCGAAGGTCATGCGCGATGCAGGCGCGGAGCCTGAAATTTTCGTCATAAACAACCTTTCCTCTGCCGCGGTATCCGAAAGCGTCAGAGCTTTCGCGGAAAAGCTTAAAAATTCTCAGATTGTATTTATCCCCGGCGGCTTCTCCGGAGGAGACGAGCCGGAGGGCAGCGCCAAATTCATAACCGCTTTCTTCCGCAGCGCCGCAGTTAAGGAGGAAGTCATGCGGCTGCTCGATTTGCGCGGCGGGCTTATGTGCGGCATATGCAACGGCTTTCAGGCGCTTATAAAGCTCGGGCTTGTCCCATACGGCAAAATTATCGACACCGATGAAGGCTGTCCGACGCTGACCTATAACACAATATCCCGCCACCAGTCAAAAATCGTAAGGACGAGAATTGCCTCGAATAAATCTCCCTGGCTTGCCCAAACGCAGGTCGGCGAAATATACAGCGTTCCGATTTCCCACGGCGAGGGGCGCTTCTTAGCGGATAAAGAGCTTGTGATGCGGCTTGCCGAAAACGGGCAGATTGCCACTCAGTACGTCGATCCTGACGGAAACGCCTCAAGCGACGTAAGGTACAATCCCAACAACTCGGTCTTCGCGGTCGAGGGCATTACCTCGCCCGACGGCAGGGTGTTCGGAAAAATGGGTCACGCCGAAAGATACGCGGCGGATCTTTATAAAAACGTTCCGGGAAACTATGATATAA
>CALWUZ010000184.1 GCA_944384845.1 uncultured Clostridia bacterium | reverse complement strand
GAATGCTTTGGGTGTATCATTATCTGACAGCCCAAGGCTCTCTGCCTCCGCTTAAAAAGATGGCTGCATATTTTAAATTCCCGCTCCTGCCAAAAAAATACGGATTTACAAATATACGCAGATATTTTAACAGAGCCGTTTTTAAGCTGAAAAAATATTAGAACTCCTCAGAAAAATGCATGTTTTTATTGTTTATAAGCCCTGTAATTGTTCTAAAACAGCGGTCTGCCCTTTTATTTTTCTCAACGTCAAGTGCGACAGGAAAATACGTTGCAAGCGAAAAAACACTATATAGGCGTTTTTTAAGAGCGCAGTGCTGATATCGGAAAGTATGAAGCTCCGTCCGGAAATTCCGGATTTTTGAGCGGGCGGTATTTCCGTTCAAAGCGTGTAAGTTTTTATGATATGTTCAAACGAGACCCGAATCTTTCATAGATTCGGGTCTCGTTTAAGTTTTAGAACTGATATTTGCGCTTTTTATTTACCGTGCCACAGCTTGCGGTATTCGCTCGGCGTGCAGCCTTCGGTTTTTGAAAACCTACGTGTAAAATAATTCTGATCGCAATAACCGCAGGCTTCGGAAATATCGTTCATACCCATTTGTGTAAAACGCAGAAGATGCTTGGCATGACTGGCTCTGAGAGCCGTGATATACTGCACTACCGTCTCTCCGAAGCATTTTTTAAATTCACGGCTGAGGTGATATTTGCTTATCAGAAATTTATCGGCAAGCACATCAAGCGTGATTTTTTCCATATAATGCTCGCGAATGTATAGTCTTATTTCTTTCATTATATCGCTGACACCGCCGATATCGCGCACAAGCAGGAGGGTGAGCAGCTGGGTAAGTATTGACGAATTCTGCAATTCTGTATCAAGCGACTGTCTGCGGTTTATAAGAGTAAGCTCTGAAAGCAGACGGTCAGTAGCGTTTTTATGAAGCAAACGTATTACCGGACCGCTCCTGCTTTTAAAAATCAAATAATACTGTTCCGCGTTTTCACCGTTGAAATGCACCCATCTTAATTCCCAAGGCTCGGAAATACTGCTGTAATATCTGTGAGGCTTCCGGCAGTCAATAAAAAAACCCTGACCCGCAGATAAAGGATAAATCTGTCCTTCGTATTCAAGCGTACCGGCACCCGATATTACCGATACCAGAAGATATGACGGGAGCTTGTTTCTTGACGTTTTATGCCTTGCCTCGATCAGCTTCAGTCTGCCTGTTTCCTGAACATACAGAAGATGCTCCTGTGCAAAAGCCGACGGTGTCAGAATAATGCGTTCTGATACAGGATCATACCACGGCGGAAAAGAAATATCTTTTTCTGAACAATCATATTTCATACCGGATATCTCCATTCACTTCGGACTGTGTAAAAACACTTATTTAAAATTAAAATCAAGCCCCACTTTTTTAAGTGATTCGCTGTAACTGCGTATATTATCACCCGAAACAAGCCTTACCGCTTCCGCCTGCCTTTTTATCGCGTCTCGCTTAAAGAATATTTTTTCAAATCCTCTGCCTGCCCAGTAAAACGGAAGCAAAACCCGCTTACCGGAAAGCGACGGATACATTTTGCACATTGATTCATAAGACGGAAACAATTTTGCCGCAAGCTGACGCCTGCGCACATTATCGGCGCTTCCCGACTGAGCCGATTCCTTAAGCGCCGCCGAAAGAAGATGATTTTCATGTGTGCCGTAAACTCCGAATCCGAAAATACTGTCGGTAATAATATCTGAAATCTCATCGGGGCTTTCTCCGCGGAACAGCACCTTTAACGTATGCTCAATATTTATGTAAAATCTGTACAGACAGAGTTTTTCAAGCTCGCTGCGCAAATATTCACTGTTTATGCCGGGATTGTTTTTTATAAAAACATACAAATCGGTCAGATGAAGAAGACCTATACCCGCGTCCCGGTAGTGCTTCGCGAAATGAGTAAAAATGTAAATAAAGGTATCTTCTTTGCTCATTTCATAGCAAAAATCCCGGTCTGTTTTGCGGGCAAGCCGCCAGCCGTCCCCGAAATATGCATAATAATCCTTGTTGTATGACGGTATCAGCCTTTTGTGAAGCTCAATCAAAATATTGTTTTTATACCAGACATATTCATGGTCGCTCTCAACCTTTTCCGTATAGCCAAGTTCCCCCATAACATTTTTTATGCGCGGATACTGCTCTTTGCGCACAAGAATGTCAGCGTCGCTCATCATACGCATTTCAGGCTTCGGATAAAGCGGCTTGAGTACACAGCCTTTAAGCGGCATATAATCGATTCCGCTTTTCTCAAACGCCTGAAACAGCCTTTGGGTCTCATAAAGCTGATTGGTATTAAGCGCCAGCGCCCGATACTCCGCGGTCTCAAAAATACGGCTGTATTCTTCAGGCGCGGTTATGCCTGAATTTTGAAGTCCGTAATAGATAAGCGGAAGAATACGGTGCTTTTTACCGGTTTCAAGGCATTCTTTCCAATCGAAATTTTCCGGCAGAACAGCCTTTGTTCCGTCTGTTGCGCTTTTGATAATATCAATAATATTTTTATGATAATCCCGCATTTTTTCCTCCGTACAATGAATGAAATAACATCATTACTTCCGAATCATATGCCTGATCTTAAGTAATGCCCGCGAGCAGGCTGCTTTCTCGGCTTTGTTGAGCCCGAAAAGCAGTATCCCGGCGGAGCCCACCGCCAGAAACACTGCCGCTGAAACAAAAAACGAAAGCCACAGGTTTTTTATAACATATGTCAGCGGCGCGGAAACAGCAGCGGCAGCTATCAGCCATATGAGCAATCCGGAAAAGCTTTTTCTGAAAAGATAAATGATTTTTATTTTAAGCACTCTGCTGTAATATATGTTCATTATGAGCACCTGTCCTATTAAGGTGCATATCGCCGTTGCGACCGCCGCACCGACTATTCCCCATACTTTGATCCACCAGATGGTTAAAGCGATATTGGCGGCAGTGGTTCCTAAAAGGCATAACGAGCGAACATATCTTTTAGAAAGCACATCGAGTACATTTACTATTACTCCGTTGCACATATTTATAAACATCGGCACCATTATTATAACCGCAATAAGCCACGCCTCGGTATAATCGTTTCCGTAAAATAATTTTACAAACACCTTTCCGAATGAAATAAAGCCGAAAAGAACAGAGCCGCCTATCAGCGTTATAAGCCGGCAGGGCTGAATCAGCGTTTGAGTGAGGTCTTCAGAAGAAAGTCCGGACTTTATATTATGCGCCACCTGCGGCATATACATTGATATAGGTATTGTTGTAAGCGAAGAAAATACAGTATAGATATACATTCCCACCGAATATACCGCAACACTCTCAGGTGACAACATAACACCTATAAAAAACTTATCAACATTGCCGTTTGCCTGATTTACGATAACCTGCAAAAAAAGCGCCAGCGCAAGCGGCATTATAGATTTAAAAATCCCAGCGTCAAAATACCTGAAGCTGAAAGAAACATCAAAATTACGCTTGCAGTATATCACTGTAAACAGCAGCACGAATATTTCCAAAACGGTATCGGTTATAACAAGGGTCAGCGCGTCCGGTCTGACGGTGAGCAGTACGACGACAGTTAAAGTTCTGAGCGCCAGAAACACAAGCGAAACAACCGTGGAAATACTGTACCTTTCAAAGCCGAGCATAGCTCCGTTAAGCGTCTGGGTCCAGAAAGCAAATATCATTTTAAAAACTACTATGGCAAAAAGCAGCTTACCTGTGCTTATCTGAACCGGAGTAAGCGATTCTGAATATATCCTGTCTATAAAAAGATAAAAGACAACTGCAACAGTTAAAATCACCGCCGACAAAATCTGGGTTATGCTCCATACGGTCGAAAAATTCTTCCGAACCGATAAGCTGCTGTCTTTCTCCTGTGTGCAAAGTGCTATATTACGCGTCATAATCGTTCCCGTACCGAACTGGAAAAGGGAAAGATATGTCGCAAAGGAGGTCATTGTCTGGTAAAGTCCGTATTCGGTTTTTCCGAGAGTTCTCAGAATGAAAACCGACATAAAAAGCCCTACAACCATATTAGCGGCGGTATAAATATAAGCCAGAACTACTCCGCGGCTTCTTTTCTTCATTTTTTCGCACCCTTCATTATTTTTATAAGCCGCTTATAATATCTGTACAGCCTGTTGCCGAAAGATTTACGTGAACGTATTTCCTCTATATACTTACCGATATTATCAGCTTTGTCCAGGCTTTTAAAAAACGGTTTTCTGTTGAAATTAAGGTGTGACGTTTCAAAATAGCTGGGATTTTCACAAACCGCGTCTTTAAGACTTACCTGACGTTTAACAATGTCAGCTTCGCCAAACAGCGCTTCACCTTTTTCACTGTGAACGATGACCAGCGAAACACCCTTATCGTCATTCAGATCGGGGAATAGCCGTTCAACGCCCCAAAAATCCGCTAAAGTTATATCACTCTGATAATAACTGCCCTTAAATTTGCAGTCATAGCAGCTTTTCCTGAGATACAGGTCAGATACAAACCCCCGCATATAAGGACTTTCGGTAACCTTTTCGCTTGTACTGCTTCCGTTTAAAAACCTCAAAGAAAGTGAGTATTTTTTCCAGCCGGATTCTTTATCTCTGAAATCCGCATCTTTTACCGGAGAGGAAAATCTATTCTGAGCTTCGCTTAAATATTTCTGCCAAACCTTTTCGGACGGAACTCCGTGGCATATAAAATCCACCACAACAAGATTTGGATATTCCTTTCCGAGAAAGGATTTCAATCCGGCCGCCTGACACGGCGTTCCTGAAAACAACACCTTTTTTTGATTTATCAAGTCTTTTTTTACTGACAAAAAAGTGTCATTCATACGGCTTTGCAGATACTTTGAGCCTCGTAATTTGTACATTTCTTCTTTAACTGTAACAGCTGTATGCTTTACCGTACAAAAGTCCTCTGAAAATGCCGCACCGTAAACCACGCCGCCCTCTTCAAGAATTTTATCCGCGAGCTGATTGAACACTCCGCCGGAAGAACTGTCTTTTCTGATAAAATCGTCATTTGAAAAAGCTGCATATGCGGCAGTCTTTTCTGCGGCGGCAGAAATCTTATTGGTCTCAGGGCATACTGATGCGCATTTTCCGCAGTCCACGCATTTCTTTTCTTCGATTTGAGGATAAAAAAAACCGTCAGCGTCTTTCTTCATTTCAACAGCGCCGCACGGGCACACAGAAACACAGGCGGAACAGCCTGTACAGTTTTTTGGTATTTTCAGTGCTTTGTTCATAGTTTTATCATCTGCTCATTTACAATATCTTCAAACGCCGATAACGCCGTATTCCGATATGCCGGAATAATGTTTTCGAGATGCTCCTTTTCGGCTGTTCTGCTGTTATACATTTTAACAAAAGTGTCGGTAATCATCTCCGGCTCCCTCAGCTCCTGAACGGGAAGAACATACCCGTCATATGTTCCGAACAAATCGGTCGCAATACCTTTTGACTTTATTGAATAACCTAAAACAAGAGTCGGTACACAGGACGAATATGCCGCTATTGAGGCGTGAGTTCTTGTTGCTATAAAAAACTCGCATTTTGAAATTATATATTTGAGCTGACCGCATGAATAATCGCCTTTAATAAGCTTTACACGGCAGTTATTCTCAAACTGCTTTTTCAGCTCGGTCAAAAGCTCATAGTCCCTTAAAGTATAATCTTCCTTGTAAACGTGCGGCACCAGAACAATATTTGATTCGGTATTTTTCAGAATATAATCCACCGTCTGAATAATACCGCGCAGCACAAGTGTATTGTCGCTGTTTTCTTTGGCGTAAGGACTGAGATTGATTCCGATGACCTTTTCTTTCTCCCACCAGTCCTTATCAAGCTCTGTTTTTTCAGGCTCAAGCAAAAACGCCGGATCGGCGGTTTTAAATATTCTCTGCGCAGAAAATCCGTAGTTCTTTAAAAGCTCATAGGTAAGAGCTTCTCTTGCGTATATTTTGTCATATAATTTTAGGATACGGTTTATATTTTTATTTTTTAATGCATCTTCTTCTATTGACGCGCCCCACAGATAAATCGGTATTTTCCGCTTTGAAGCAAGCGAGACAAGTGAGCTGTTTTCATAAGACTCACCATAGCAGTATGTGTCTCCCCCTATATGAAGTATAACATTATCCCGTGCGTCCTTTAATATTTCCCGCTGAAAAAATGACTGATATAAATCCGTATTGCCGAATATTTTATTGTAAATGCAGTTTGCGTAATAAACCGGCTTGAAGCGGTCATATTTGCGGTACATAAGGCAGGTGTCAAAAACATTTTTGCCGTTATATTCGTTATACTCTTTTTCGGTTCTGAAAGCTATTGATGATTTTATACCTAATTTATGAAAAGTGTCGGCCGTAGAACAGGCGATAGCCTGCGTTCCTCTGTTTTCCCTGCCGGTATAGCCTGCAAGCACAACCTTTTTCATATCATTTTCTCCTTTATTACGGAATACATTTTTCTTTGCGGCACAGGCGCTGCTATGCTGCACGGACCGCTTTCGAACAGCTTCGGCGCTTTGTTGCCGGAAAGAAGTTCTGATAAAAGCATTATAAGCCGCTTTGCCGCTGTTTCGGGAGACCAAAGCTGACTTACCGTTTTATACGCGTTTTTTCCTATTTCCGCTCTTATCTCAGGATTTTCAATAAGATATTTTACGCATCTGTACATATCATCAGTATTGCCGCTGCGGAATATCATACCGTTTTTACCGTCCTTTATCAGAAACGGTACCGCACCGGCAGCATGACTTGCAACAACGGCACATCCGCTGTTCATAGCTTCGTTGAGAACCGCTCCCCAGCCCTCGTTATAATCGCTTGTCAACAGATATATATCTGCTTTTTCCATATATTTGCGTACATCTTCAGGCGGCATTGAGCCGTGAAAACAGATACAGCCGTCAAGACCGAGCCTTTGAGCTTTTGCTTTCACCGAATCAAAAAGCTCTCCCGTTCCTATCATATCAAGCCTGAAATCATATCCGGCCGCTTTCAGCTTTTTGGCCGTTTCAATACAGTAATCGCTGTGTTTCCAATCAATAAATCTGCCCGCCCACATAAGCCTGACAGTCTGTGATTTTTTTATGTCCTGCAATTCCTTGTCTTCGTATTTTATTACCTGTGTAAAATAGCCCCACTTATACATTTTATTTTTATATGCGCCGATTATTTTACAGTCGCCTGCCACATAAGCGCCCGCGCACAGCAGATAAAAATTTTTATTCCTGTATTTTGTATGGGATCTGTAATTATTTATAATCGCTCTGGGGCTTAACATTCTAAGAAACCCGCGCTTGAAAAGCCGTTCTATATACCGAACCGTGAGCATATCCGTATTTTCAAGACGCTCTCTTATCCATTCTGTTGAGGAGCCCCCCTGAATCACTACATCGCTTTCGGATATCAGCTTTTTGGCTCTTTTTTCTTGAGTCTCTCCGTCAAAAGTGCAGATTACGAAATCATAATCGTGATTCATATCGGCGTAACCGAGCGTGAGCTTTTCCTGCTCAATCGGCTCTGTCGCTATAAAATAAAACCGGTTTTCGGTAAGTCTTTTCATTTCCGTACAAAACGGCAGCTGATGATGGGATAAATAGTTTGAAATAAATACAACTGTCATACTGACATATCTCCGATTTTTAAATTTATTCACACCAATCTGAAAACACGCTTTTATTAATAATAACAGACTCATTAACCTTTAAATAAAAAAGCTACATATATAACGTATTATAGTTTTACTATTTTTCTTCCCTCGAATATTTATTTATAAGGTCTCACGGTTTATCCGGCTTGATATGGAGCAGCTTTTTTAATTTTTTGTTCAGCCCAAGCCTGACAATGGGTTTCCAGACGAGCATTTTTAAATTATGCTTGCACAGCCTTATATCCGACGACAGCCTTGACGGCACTGCCGAGGCGTCTCCGGTGTAATAACGGTACATATACCATTTTGCCGAGCCCTGAAAGTGAAGTCCCAGAAACCGTATTCTTTCACCTGATTCAAGAATCCCATAGGGAAGTCCGCCCGATAAAACGACTTTTTTCATTTTCCCCTTCATTACAAAGCCTTCGGATCTGTTTATTGAATTATCAAAAACAGCACCGTCCGCAATTCTGTTTGTATCAAGCGTATTTTGTTCCTTAGCAAACCAGCCGAGCAATGTCATATCGCAAATTCCGCCGTAATCGCCGCCCTTTACAAACCGTTCATCATAATAAGCGCACAATTTTCCGTAAAAAGACGGCTCATGATAATATTTTTTCATAAACTCACACATGCGGTATAACGTGCTTTTTCTGAAAAAGGTATACTGCGGACCAATTTCCCTGCAAACGGAAATATCATAATCCTGTGTGAAATATTTTGAAGCGTACTCCGTCACATCACAGTACAGCATAACATCTGTGTCAAAGTACACAAAATCTTCAATATCGTCTCTTTTTTCAAGATACTCCGCTAAGGCAAACCATCTTTGAAAACAAAAAAGCTCATATCCTGCCGGATTCGGGCTCATATTTACAAATTTTTCGGCAAATATTTCCGCATAACTGAAATTTTCGTTTATCGGAATATGCCTAATGCCGAATCGGCTGACAAACATATTGCTCTCATCGCCTAATAAACAAATTTCAGAATCCGGATTGAACTTTTTGACCTGATTAAGAGCATATTTCAAAATATTTCCGGCACCGCGGTGAACGAAAAAAATCGGCAGCTTCTTTTCCAAAGCAGACTCTCCTTTTATTGCTGTTTTAAAATGATCTCCTTATATATTTCAATCATCCGGACAGCAGATTTACTAACATCAACCAATTCCGTGATTTGCGGCTTTGCCGCGCGGCTGAATTTTTCGGCAAGCTCTTTATCCGAAAACAGCTTTACTATACAGCCTGCTAATTGCGGATACTCTTCAAACCGGTATAAAAAACCGTTTTCACCGGATGTGACCACCTCGGGTATTCCTCCGACATAGCTTGCAATACACGGCGTCCCCACAGCCATTGCCTCGCGCAGGGTAGTGCTGATATTTTCAATGCACGAAGGGACAACAAAAACATTTGTTTTTCTCATACGGTCCGCCATCTGCTCCGAATCAAGCCTGCCTTCAAAGCATATGTTTTCTCTAAGCCCTAAGCCGTCGATAAGCCGCATAAGAAACTTTGTGTAGCTTTGACGCTTTAAACGGTCGGAAAACGAGTTCTGCGAAAACGGATCGGGCATACCCGGAACATACAGCTTTACATCCGGGTATTTTTTCCTTACCAGAGCCAGCGCCCGCAAAAGATTATGTAAGCCCTTGATGGGATAACCCGGCGCGCTGCAGAAGACGGTATGCTTTTCACATTCCTCCCATTTCCATTCTTTGCCCAAAAAGCAGGCGTCTATATTCTGCGGGCAAAAATATGTCCTGCAGCCGTCATAAAGCTCTTCACAATGACATTTTGCCCATTCGTTTTCTATAATGACATTTCCGGAAAGGGCAATCATTTCTCTTTCAAAAAGGGCCTTGCCGCGATAAAATTCCTGCTGCTTATACAGGGTATCGCGCTTGATAAGATTGCGGACGGTAAACGAACCGGAAATTTCCTCGCGCGTCATACCGCCGAGATAATTTTTTGCCACGGTGTCTATTATTCCCTGTATCATAATGACAGACGGGATTTTCCCGGCGGCGCGCAGAGCGCACAGTCCGTGAGCGTATTCCGTGCCCCATATCATTATAATATCAGGAGACGTTTTTTCAATTATCCTTTTCCAGCTTTCAAAATTTTTCTCCGACCGGTAATTGTATATAGCTTTTTTCCCTTTAGGAAGAAAATAATATGCGACGCCGTCCTCCTCCATATAATCAGGGGCGGAAATATTCGCTACCGTTGCTACCGACAGCTTTATTTCGGAATGCTTTTCCATTTCAAGCAGTGTCGGCTCCATCCAGGTTCCGCTCGTTGCCTTTATATTGTATATCCGCTCTCCGGCAGCTATCGGACGTTTAGTTATCCAAAGAACATTCATCTTTTGTCTCCCGCTCAGTCGAAATAATTTCCCTCATATAGGGCAGAACTATATACAGCATAATACAGAAATGCGCCAAAGTGAAATAATTGAATATGCCTAAAAAAGCAAAAGCAATGATAAAGCAAAGGACTGCCTTTTTGTTATATATATCGGTATTTTTCAAAAGCCGCCCCGCATATTTTACAAAAGCACGGTATACCAAAAGCACCGCGATTCCGTACTGCGAAACAAGATCGAGCCATATTGAATGACCTCCGTTTTTAAGCGCGCCCGGAGTCCATTCGCCCAGAAAAATGTTATGGAAAAAGGCCTTAAAGCTGTTTGAATATGCCACAAGCCGCCCTATCGTGCTCGAGCCTCTGTAAAGATTCTGATTTGCAGTGTAATACTGAATATTTTCAAAAAATGATCTGCCGTTGAAGAATATCATATACAATTCTTCAAGACGGTTTGTGGTCACGTCCCCGAAAATGTGCTTATCTATGCAAAATTCAAGGATGGATTTTGAAAAAACCACCAATATGACCACTAAAAAAATGCCGATTACAAGCGAAAATTTAAAATATTTCGGGTTTATAAGCAAAACATAAATTAAAAGTATAAACGTTGTAAGCATTACCAGCGTTAGCTGAGCCTCAAACAGAAGCCACAGCGAAGCGGCGACGAATATTATTGTAAAAGCCTTATGCTTTGATACGGAAAAATTTGAAACAAATACAAAACAAAAAACCGCGGCAATATAAAGTATCTGTATTTTAACCAGCTTCTGAAATCCGGTACCGTAGACGGTAAATGTTTCGAGCTGCGAAGAACGTATTATATTCGGATCCTTTACGGTGTAAAAGATATTTACCGCAAGCATCAGAATTATTTCAAATAATATTATCCTCAGGAAATATTTTCGTCTTTGGGCGTCCACCCCGTAATGAGCCGCAATCATAATAATTATAAGACAGTAATATACGGATAGGAAATGTGATTCGGCAAATTTTTCATGCTCCGTCAGCATATAAATAAACGCAAGGGCGGGCAATGCCAGAAATCCCAGCGCGTATTGTTTATTTACAAAAAAATCGGTCAGTTGTCTGTCGATAAGGCTCATAAGCAATAAAACAACGGAAATGCCGAAAGCTACCGTGCCGTTCAGAAACGGAATCAGCAGCCATACTCCTCCGTATATAAAGCTGAGAAAAAAACAGCTGAGTATCAGATACAAAATATCATAAGTTGTATCGCGTTTTATAATTATGGTATCAGTCATTACAAAAATTACTTCCTTAAAATTTCTGAAGCCATTCCGGCCTTTGCCCTATACCGCCCCAACTGTTTTTTAAGGGCCTTTAAGCGTTTGCTTGACGGTACGGTAAGCATAATAAAGGTGAATTTATAAAAAGGATTGCTTACAGAGCGTTTGCTGAAGAGCTTTTTGCGCGTCAGTTTTTGGTAAAAGTTATCTCCGGTTGTGCTTTCGTCAAGCTGATAGACAAGCGTACTGTCGCATAAAACGGTATAGCCTTTTTTTCTTACCGCCCTTACAGTCCATTCATAGTCCGAGCCGTAGTGAGGAAGCAGGAAGCGATGAAAACCGCCTATCTTTTTGAAATCACCGACACGGAAAAACAGGCTTCGTGTGGACGCGCAGTTGCCTGTTCCGTCGCCTGAGATTTTACAGGCAAGGGTTTCAAAATCAAGCGTAACCGCTCCGTCCTTGATTTCACCGCTCTGACGGCTTATTCCGCAGCCCGCAAGCAGAGTTTTTTCCCTGCCCGAAAGTACGGAAACGGCACGTTCAATATAAGTATCGTCAAAATCCGTGTCGTCATTCGCAAACATCACATATTCACCGTTTCTGTGATCCGGAATATTTTTGTTTATCCATTTATACGCGGCGTGCAGCGCTCCGCCCCACCACATATTCCCGTCTCCGGTTATGACAGTTGCATCAGGCATTTTGCCGCGCACCATATCAGCCGTTGAGTCGGTAGAGCCGTCGTCAACCAAAATAAGATGTATATCTTTATACGTCTGCGCAAGCAGGCGATCCGCAAATTTTTCAGTTATACTGTAACGGTTATGCACGGCGGTAATAACATGTATCATTTGAATTTCCTTTCAAAAAAAACTCACAGTCTCCAGTAACGGTATCCGAGTTTCTCTGCTTTTTCTTTGTCAATAATGCTTTTAACATCTATGATAACCTTTTCGGAATTGTCACACTTTTTGAAAAGGAGATCTATATTCTCGAGGCTCATTTCACGGAACTCATTATGCGCGACCGCGATAACAACACAGTCCGCGTCTTTGATATTGCTTATATCGGTAAGGTCAATATTATATTCTCGTTTCGCGTCGGAAGCGGAAGCCCACGGGTCCGCGACCAAAGGCGTTATACCGTATTCACCGAGAAATGCTATTATATCGTTTACCTTGCTGTTTCTCGTGTCAGGACAGTTTTCCTTGAAAGTAAGACCTAAAACCGCCACTTTCGCGTTTTTCGGAGCCTTTCCCGCAAGGACCAGCTGTTTGATAACTGCCTTTCCTACGAAGGCCCCCATTCCGTCATTGACAATCCGCCCGTTAAGGATTATCTGGCTGTGATATCCGAGCTTTTCCGCCTGATAGGTGAAATAATACGGGTCGACGCCTATACAGTGCCCGCCCACAAGACCCGGTCTGAAGCCCAAAGCGTTCCATTTGGTATTCATACCGTCAACTACCTCGCTTGTGTCTATACCCATACGGTCAAACACCATTGCAAGCTCGTTCATAAAAGCGATATTTATATCACGCTGGCTGTTTTCAACCACCTTCACCGCCTCTGCCGTTTTAATGGAGCTTACCGGAAAAGTTCCCGCCTCTATTACAAGGTCATATACGTTTTTTATTTCTTCAAGCGATTCCTTATCCATTCCCGAAACTATCTTGCGTATGTTTTCAAGACGGTGTACCTTATCGCCCGGATTTATTCTTTCCGGACTGTATCCCACCTTGAAATCGGTTCCGCATTTAAGTCCGGAATATTTTTCAAGTATCGGCACGCAGACATCCTCTGTCACTCCGGGATATACCGTAGACTCAAACACCACTATCGAGCCTTTGACAAGATTCCTTCCGAGTATTTCGGAAGCTCCCTCTACCGGGCTTAAATCGGGAGTGTGATCCTGATTGACCGGAGTAGGTACGGCAACAATATGGAATTTTGCCTCTTTAAGCCTTGATTCGTCAGCGGTAAATTCAACCGAAGTGTTTTTGATTGCCTCGTCGCCGACCTCATTTGTAGGGTCTATGCCTTTTTTATAAAGAGCTATTTTTTCGGCGTTCAGGTCAAAGCCTATAACGTTTACTTTTTCAGCGAACGCCACCGCAATAGGCATACCCACATAACCGAGACCTATAAGTGACAGCTTTTCCTTTTTATCCGACAAATCCTTATACAATGACATTTTCACTTCACTCGCTTTCCAGACTGCGTTTTGCGATATTATAATAAGAAAATACCTCCGCGCCCTTTTCCTCGGCGGCTTTTTTCATTTCGTCTATATTTGCTATGCAGTTTTCAATATCCGACTTTATACTGTCGGCTGAAGTATTTTCTATAAAGCGGCAGTTTCCGCCGATATCCACATGCTCAAAGCCGTGAATTTTTCTGAACAGACAGGGCTTCCCCATTCCGACCGCCTGCTCCCAGAGAACAGAGTGAAGTCCCGGAAAAGCGATAAGGTCAGCCGCCGCAAATTCTGAATATATATCCTCCGACTTTTTCCACCCTATATACCTTACTTTTTCAGACAGCCTGCTTTCAAATTCCTCCGACAGCTCCGGAACGACTGAACCGAAGACAAGCAGTTTTATATTTCTGTCGCTTATCGCGTTTACCGCGTCCATAAGCTGTAAAGTCTCACGCTTATTATGGTCTATCTTGCCGCCGGTCATAATTACAAAATCGCTGTCGGTCAAACCGTATTTCTTTCTTTTTTCGGCGCGCATCTCAGGCTTTTTCGCCTTTTTCACCTCATCATCGTCGGCGCCCATCACAAGCAGTTCGCATTTTTCTTCTGGAAGACCGTAAACACTTTTCAGAAAATCCACCCTTGCCGGCAGTACGCCGTAAAACTTTGCTGTATACGGTTCCAGTTTTTTAGCATAATGCCGCCAGATTATTTTATGCAGAATATTTTTGGATACCCAGTTCGAGGCGCTATTTGAAAAATCGGCGTGATTGTCGGCGTACACCCGTGTGTCCGGATGCTTTTTAAGATATTTGATAAGGTCAATTATACTTATAAACTGACAATTATGCAAAAATATAATATCCGGTTTTATTTTTTCAAGGCCTGATTCAAGTCCGGAATAATTTCTTAGTCTTTTTGAAAGACGGGATTGATTTTTAAAATTCAGTCTCGTTACCGGTATGCCGTAATCCCCGATATATTCTCTGCCGGATTCAAGATAGGTTATTTTTCCGTTTTTATCAAATACATCAAGACCGGCAATCACATAAACCTCCAGCCCCATCTTCTTATGATATTTTGACAATAAATTTTCCTGATATGAATAACCGTCATTGAAAAAAGAGCCGATACATATATGAGCTATTTTCATTTTCCGACCTCTTTCAGAAACTTTCCTGCATTATCAAAGGTTTCCGCACAGGCGGAAAGACGCTCTTCAGACCAGTTCCACCATTCTGTTTTGAGAAGAGAGGCCACCGTATCTTCGTCAAACCTGTACTTGATGAGCTTTGCGGGCACCCCGCCTACAACTGCATAAGGGGGCACGTCCCGTGTGACTACCGCGCCTGCAGCTATAACAGCGCCGTCTCCTACGGTAACGCCGCTCTTTATCATAACGCCTGTACCTACCCAGACATCATTTCCGATTACGGTTTTCGGACAATCCTCATAGTCAAAATATGAGAAGTTTTTGCGCAGATAATTTTTTCCTTTCAGAAAAACGGGCGATGTGGAGACAAAATCAATCGGATGCGACGGCATTCCAATCACACAGTTTTCCGCAACAGAACAAAAGCTGCCGATTTCAGTATTTTGCAGCAGACAATTTCTTGTTACGTAGCTGTAACGTCCTAAACTGCAATTATACAGCCTGCACCCATTACGTACCGCAGCGCTCCGGTCGATTTTTGAGGCGTATACGGCGGCACCGAAAGACACATTTTTGTTGAAAAGAGAATAAAACTTATTTTTCAGAACATCGATTATCATTACCTGTCACCCATGCTATCAGCGAATGAATCAAAACACTTTTTTGTCGGTATCATTGGCAGTCTTTCTGATATTTTTTATAATCAAATTCCATTTCCCGACGCCGATCTCGCGCGTCAGATTTTTGAGAATATAATCTCTTCCTCTTTCTCCCATTTCTGCAAGCCTGTCCCTGTTTTCATAAAAATCAAGTACCGCGGATTTAAGCTCTCCGGCATCGTCCGGCGGGACACATACTCCGCAGCCGGTTTCGGTTATAACCCTGTCAAGCTCGCTGCCTTTGTCAAAAGAGGCTATTACCGACCGCCCGGCTGACATAATGCTCCAGGTTTTGCTCGGCACCGAATTTGTCCCAACGCCCGGCTTTGAGATTATAAGTCCGGCGTCGCCGAGACTGAAAACCTCTGAAATATTTTCATAGGGCTGAAAGGGTAGTAAAGCGACATTGCTTATATTTTCGGCTTTAACCCGTTCCTCTATCCTGCTTTTATAGGCTCCGTCTCCTATTATGACAAAGCCTATATCCTTATATATCATAAGCTCTTTGGCGGTGTCAAGCAGCATATCCATATTTTGCGTAAAACCTATGTTGCCGCTGTAACAGATATAAAATTTATCCCTGTCAAGCCCGTATTTATCAAAAAGGCTGTTATTTTCACGGCTGACGCTTATTACGGCTTGTTCGTCCACCCAATTCTCAATCACAGCAATTTTTTCCTCGGGCACGCCTTTAGCCATAATATTATTTTTGAAATCCTCCGATATTACAACTATTTTATCGGCACCTCGGTAGGTGTAGTTTTCAACAAATCTGCCGATTTTCCATAGGAATGAGTTTTCGCGGGTCATTCCCGTGTTTACGAGAGAATCCGGAAAAATATCCTGTAAATTGTAAACGAAAGGAACCCGTTTCAGCTTTTTGAGCGTCGCCGCCATCATTCCCTGAATAGGCGGTGTGCTCTGAACAAAAATAAGGTCACACTTTTTAAACAGGCCTCGGAAAAAAAACATAATTTCAAGCAATACATATCTTATCGCCCTTAAGAGGGTATTTTTCTTTTCGCCGTATAAAGAAAACCTGTGTATGATAAAACGTCCGCCGCAGCGGACTTCCTTTTTGATTTTACCGTATTTTTTTCTTTCTTCGGCGCTTATTCCGCGGGTGGGGGAAGGAACATACAGCTCCACCTGATTTCCGTCCTCCGCGAAACCCTCGAAAATATTTTCCGTCAGGTACATACTTGCCGCCTTTTCAGGCGTGAAATAAGCGCTGAACGATAAAATTTTCATTTAATCAATCACAACCGTTATTTTTTTCATTGCCTCTTCACAGTCCTTTACGGCTGCCGCGGCATTATTGTCCTGAGATATTACAAAACCTATCCTGTCGCCGCTTGCGGATATATCCTCAATTTGCGCACCCTCGTTCTTTACTATCTGCACTTCCTTTATTCCTTTACTGCTCATAGCGGCTTCGGTGCCGTCAACTTTCCGCAGTATACCTCTTTTGGAATGAAGATATCTTATTGCGGAGCCTTTTGAAAATCGGGGCAGAATATCC
>CALWUZ010000183.1 GCA_944384845.1 uncultured Clostridia bacterium | reverse complement strand
GAGGAAGAGGCAAAAGCGATAAACGAGATACAGAAGGGCATACTTGAGGTTTCGCGGAAGGAGGAGCCCTTCGACATTTTTATCTGCTATAAGGAAACCGACGCGGACGGCAGGCGCACGCCGGACAGCGTGCTTGCGGGCGAGCTTTATCAGGAGCTTACCAAAGAGGGCTTCAAGGTCTTTTTTTCGAGAATAACGCTTGAGGATAAGCTGGGCACGGCGTACGAGCCTTATATCTTCGCGGCGCTTAACAGCGCCAAGGTTATGGTGGTGCTGGGCACAAAGCCGGAATATTTTAACGCGGTCTGGGTAAAGAACGAATGGAGTCGCTATTTAGCGCTTATAAAAAACGGCGCCAAAAAAACGCTGATTCCCGCCTACCGCGGTATGGACCCTTATGATTTGCCTGATGAATTTTCCAATTTGCAGGCGCAGGATATGTCAAAGCTCGGTTTTATGCAGGATCTTATCCGTGGAATAAAGAAAATAACCGAAACCGAAAAGCCGCCAATACCTGTTAAAGAGACTGTTGTTATTAACAGTAGCGGGATAATGCCGGCGGAGCCGCTTTTAAAGCGCGCTTCTTTATTTTTAAGTGACGGCGACTTTGAACATGCGTCCGAGTACTGCGAAAAGGTTTTGGATATTGATCCGGAAAACGCCGAGGCGTATCTTTACAAGATGCTCGCCGAGCTTAAGGTGCGAAACGAGAAAGGGCTTTCGGAATTAAAAGAGCCGTTTATCTCAAACAGCAATTATAAAAAAATAATGATGTTCGGCGACGAAACTATAAAAGACAGAATTTCAGGGTATTCAAATTTTCTGCTTCATAACCGCGCGGAAGAGAAAATGGAGGCGCAGCTGTATGCGGACGCCGCTAAAATTTTCGAGAAATTGAGAGATTATAAAGATTCCGAGGAAAAGCTGAGCTTGTGCAGAAGCAAGCTTGATGAGATTTCCGAAGATTATGAAAAACTTCTTGCTGATAAGGCGCGCAGTGAAAAAGAAGCAAAGGATACGTACAGGCAAAATGAGAAAAAAGGTCGAAGGCTTAGAAGATGGGGAATAATAGGTATGTTGGCGGGCGGTGTTTTTTTAATACCTGCCGTAGTTCTTATATCCTTTTTTCCTGATTTGACCATAGAGGAAAACAAGCTATTATCTGTAATTTTTGTAATATTGGTTATTCTATGGATTATTATAATATCGTCTTTTTTGATTATTTATAAACTAGGGGTTAACTGGCTAAATAAAACAAAGTTTCTGCAGATGCAAACTTCGCTTGAACTTAAAGAATATTATAAGCCGAATAAACTTATGTTAAACAATATTCCGGCACTTTCGCAGGAAAAAAGCAACAGAACCGCAGGAAAATCTGCTCATACCGATCTGCCGGAGCAATTCAGAGTACTGCTTATAAACGTAGGACCAAACAGGCTGAAGGTTATCAGCTTAATGAGCCAGTTCACCGGATTGAGTTTTGCGGGTGCAACCAAAGCCACGTTTTCACTTCCGGCTGAAATCAAGCGCGGTGTACCAAAGGATATAGCTGAAAATATCAAAACCCGTTTTGAAATACTCGGCGCTTATGTGTCTGTAATAAAATAATAAGTCATTACTGTTTTTAATGCAAAGAAAATAAAAGCCGCGGACTGTTATGCGTAAACCCGCATAGGTCCGTGGTTTTTTGCGGCGTAAAAGCCTACGCGGCGCAAAAGCCCGCCGCGGTTATTGTAAGTGAAGCGTAATTGTGGTATAATACAAAAAAGGCGGTGCTTTTATGCTCACTCAGAATATAACTCCTTATGAAATCAATAAGATATTTGACAGCTTTAACCGAAAAGAGGAATATTTAAATAAGCTGTCTGAAAGGACAGTACAGGTAAGACCGCTTGCCGCCTATAGTTACGGCAGGACGGATCAGGTTATTGCCGATACCTGGAATTATGAAATATCCAAGGATATTATCAGGGAAATGTTTTTTAAGTCGGAAAAATTCCTGCATGGACTTGAGAGCAAAAGCAGGATCGATTTTCTGACTGAGGACTGGCATAATAATAATTTAGGAGAAATCGAATGGCCGTTCGCGGCTATGGGATTTGACGGGTATATCGCCAAAATCAACAGGCTTACGGATTTGTCCGAAAGGGAAAAGGACGAAATCGCGGCGAGGGGTACGGTAAGATTCCGCAGAATCAAGGATATTAACACCTGCAGAAACGATTATATCGAAAGCCTGATCGTTTATCATAACAGCAACATCATACCTACGTTCAGGCATAACAGGGGTCTGGATTTTTACATAAACGGACGGCCGTTTGATCAGAAGGTAAGCAGAAGCGTGGGCACGTCCTTTATTCGCACATACGGAAGCAAATACCGCAGTGTCGCTCTCAGCAGACCTGATTTGGTTGCGGTCAGCTTATATGAAAACCAGGATGAGGAGCGCTTTGACCAGGACTCGAGGTTATATATCGTGTATCTTGACAGCGATATTTCAAGCGAGTCGATAAAGCGTTCGATAGCCGAGACGAGTTTTGAAAAACCGACGGAGGTTTATTTCAATTACACTCATTCAAACGGCCGTGTAACGGAGCACCGCACTTACTGTTATGTTCTGCTTCTGCATAATCAGAACGCGCCGCTTGAATAGGTAAAAAGGATAAGCGTTCCGAAAAAGGTGGGAATATGAATTATATAGGCTCCAAATATTCACTTATTGATTTTATTACCGAAACAATTTCGTCTGTCGCGGGCGGCGGGGAAGGCAGGGTGTTTGCGGATTTGTTCGCCGGCACCGGCGTTGTGGGAAAAACCTTCAAGCAGAGAGGCTTCAGGGTGCTGTCAAACGATATTCAGTATTACAGCTATGTGCTTAACAAGCATTTAATCGAAAACGTCCCCCCGATTGATGTTGAAATGTTCGCCTATCTTAACGGGCTGGAAGGCAGGGAGGGCTTTATATACAGAAATTACTGCGCCGGCTCGGGCAGCGGGAGGAATTATTTCACGGATGAAAACGGCAGAAAATGCGACGCTGTAAGAATGGAGCTGGAAAGGCTTAAAGACCGCGGAGAGATAAGCGAGCCGCAGTATTTCTATCTGCTTGCGAGTCTTATTAATTCGATTGATAAATATGCCAATACCGCGTCGGTTTACGGCGCCTTTTTAAAAGGCGTTAAAAAATCGGCGGCGAAAGAATTCAGGCTTGAATTACTGCCGGTTATAGACGGCAATAAGGAGGGTAAGGCGTATAACGAGAATATTTCAGAGCTGATAAGAAAGGTAAGCGGGGACATACTTTATCTTGACCCTCCCTATAATGCAAGGCAGTACTGCGCGAATTACCACGTTCTTGAAACCATAGCGAGATACGATTCGCCTGAGCTTAAGGGCAAAACCGGACTGCGCGATTATTCCGGGCAGAAAAGCGATTTCTGTTCTTCCAGAACCGTGGCGGACGCGTTTGAGGACGTTATCAGAAATGCGGATTTTAAATATATATTCTTAAGCTATAACAACGAGGGCTTGATGCCGTTTGAAATCATACGGGAGATTATGCAGCGTTACGGTGATTATGAAATGTTTTCCACCGGATACAGGCGGTTTAAGGCAGATACCGATGAGAACAGAACCCATAAAAGCGATAAAACCGTGGAATACCTGCATTGCCTGATAAAAAGGTAATTTCAGAAAAACCGCATATATAAAAGCAGCCTGCGCATGTATTTTTTACATGCGCAGGCTGCTTTCTCAGCTTACATAAAATAAATACAAAGGGCGGCGGGAGCGCGGCTTTTTGACGAAAGGAGGAATAGCGGAGCGGATAACTGATTTTCACATAATAAAAAATCGGAACGGGCATAACACGTTCCGAAGTGGAGCGGATAATGGGAGTCGAACCCACCTATTCAGCTTGGGAAGCTGATGTTCTACCGATAAACTATATCCGCATATATATTTATTTTAACATAATAATGTCCGGTTTTCAAGACTTTTTATTCTTTTATAAAATATTGCAGGATGTTTTAAGCTTTTTATTTGCAGATATGGAAAACATAACGGTTATTTGAAAAAGAATTTTTAAATTTTATATAATTTGTTAAGATAATATCGTAAAAGAGTTCATAAAAAAGGAATATAATCATTATGAAAAGAAAAATCTATTATCAGGAAAAGGAGTGAATAAAATGAAAAAAGTATATATCGTAACAGGCGCCAACGGTTTTCTGGGCAACACCGTTGTAAAAAAGCTGTCCGGCGAGCGTGAGGTGAGAGCCTTGGTTCTGCCCGGAGACGAGCTGCCTTCCTTAAACGGCGCAAATTGCAGTATTTATGAGGGCGATGTTACAAAGCCTGAAACGCTCTCCGCCGTGTTTGACGGTCTTCCGGCAGATGCCGACGTCTGCGTAATTCATTGTGCCGCTGTGGTTTATACAAAGTCAAAATATGATAAGCGCGTTTATGACGTTAACGTAAACGGCACCAAAAACATAGCTGAAAAAGTGCTTGAAAAAAATGCGAAGCTTGTGTATGTAAGCAGCGTACACGCCATACCCGAAAAGCCGGAGAATGAGATTATAACCGAAACGGCGGACTTTGATTCTCAAAAGGTCAAAGGGCTGTATGCCAAGACAAAAGCCGAGGCGGCTGCGTATGTTTTAAGGCAGGTAAAGGAAAATGGGCTTAACGCCTGTATACTTCATCCGTCCGGAATTATAGGTCCTAACGATTACGGCAGAAGTCATCTGACGCAGCTTATAACGGATTATCTCAGCGGAAAGCTGCGCTTATGCGTTAAGGGCGGCTATGATTTTGCGGACGTCCGTGATGTGGCGGACGGCGTGATTAACGCCTGCGAGCTGGGAGAAAAGGGCGAATGCTATATTCTTTCAAACAGATATGTGCGGATTAAGGAGCTGCTTGACGGAGTAAGTGAAATAACAGGAATAAAAAAGCCGGGAATGCTGCCTATGTGGCTTGCGCGGATGACGGCGCCGCTGGCGGAAAAATATTACGATATACTCAAACAGCCGCCGCTTTACAGCAGATATTCGCTTTATACGATTTCCTCCAATTCTAACTTCAGCTGCGCTAAGGCCAGGGAAAAGCTGAATTATAAAACCCGTGATTTTAAGCAGACCTTAAAGGATACGGTTGAATGGCTGTCCCACCGGAGCTTTGCGCCGTGCTATGCGAATTAGTATGAATACAAAAACATGTATTGACTTGTATTTGCCGTCATATTATAATTATAGCGTTCCGTTTTATATTAAAAATACGGCTTGCATTTACGGGCGGGGCAATAATTACTGCTCCGCCCGTTTTTGGGGCTTTAAGGAGTCTTTTTATGAGCATCGAAAATGAAGCCGGTCAGAAGCTGTCAGGCGGAGTGATTTCGGCAAAAAGCCTTATACTGTATCTTGTCTGCGGAATGCTTATAGGTCTCGGTGCGGTTTTGCCCGGCATTTCGGGAGGAGTGCTGTGCGTTATCTTCGGGATTTACAGACCGATTATGGATTTTCTTTCCCACCCGATAAAAACAATAAAAAAGCAGGTATATATAATAGTTCCTGCGGTAATAGGCATAATGCTGGGCTTTCTCGGCGTATCAAAGGTGCTGGGCTTTCTGCTGGAGCGTTACCCCAACCAAAGCGTTTTTGTGTTTGTGGGACTTATTTTCGGTATGCTGCCTTCTCTTTTTAAGGAAGCGGGGGAAAGGGGCCGCAGCAAGGGCTCCTATATCGGGCTGATAACGGCTTTTATTGTTATACTTGCCCTGCTTGTGACGCTTGAGCTTGTTTCCTTTGAGGTTACGCCCGGCTTTGGCTGGTATATTTTCTGCGGCTTCTGTATGGCGCTGAGCATAATTGTTCCCGGAATGAGCTTTTCGACCCTGCTTATGCCGCTGGGGCTTTACACTCCGCTTGTGGCGGGGATAGGGAATATTGATTTCGGTGTGCTTCTGCCCGCGGGCATCGGCGCTGTTGTTACCGTAATACTGCTTGCAAAGGCCGCCTCCGCGCTTATGGAAAAATATTATTCGGTTGCATTCCATTCGATTATAGGAATAGTTGCTGCCGCCACAATAGTTATTATTCCCTTTGAAAGCTTTACCAAAGGAGCGGCGGAATGTATCGTCAGCATAGTCTGCCTGCTTCTCGGAGCGGCGGTGTCTTTCCTGCTCGGAAAAATCGACGTGAAAAAATAAATAAAAGCTTAAATTATATTTCAGAATAATATAAAGCAATCGGAGGCAAACCGTATTTTACGGTTCGCCTCCGATTTTTAGCGTTCCCTGCCTTTTGGGGCAGCTTTATTTTTTGCAGATATAAACCGCCTGAGAGCCAAGCTGACTGAACCGCCTTTCAACCAGCTTTTTAGGGTAGCGGACCAGCCCTCCGGAACGCGGGTCGTTCAGAAAATAAGAGTACTCGTCGTATCCGACAAGCACAAGGCAATGTTCTCCGGCGGTCCACGTAAATTCCGTACCGTCGGGCAGATACCAGGATCGTCCCGCTTCCGGCTCACGCATATCCATGGTTGCCCAGATCAATAGCGGCTTTCCGCTATCGATATATTCCGCGCACAGCTCGGAAAGGGAAGCGCCGGTTATTTCCGCGGCGCGGTATGCTAAGCCGATTCTGTTTACGGCATTTACTATAACCGGAGCAAAGCAGCCGTACGAATAGCTTTCGGAAAACGGACTTCCCGCAAAAGCCATGTCAGGATCGGGACCGAAGAGTCTGCCGTCCGCCGAATAAAGCTCCGAGCAGGTTAAGTATGAGGAGGCAAATTCCTCGGCTGTAATATCCGCTCCGTAATATCGGAGCACCATTGCCGCAGAGGCGGACTCGCATCCGCTCGGAAGCGCGGGATACTGGCAGATAAGCGGAACGTCTATTATATTTTCCGCTTGTCCGGAAACAGACGTTTCCTGCTGCTGGTCAGGCTCCTGCGGCTTATACCTGCTGCTTTTGAAAAGCGGGACAATAAAAATAACGGTGATTATTGCGGCGGCAAAGACCGCCAAAACAGCTTTTTTCAAAATCAAAGCCCCCTTATGCCTTATATCATAAAGGAGGCTTGTATCATAAGCTGAGGCTTTTTGTATCAAAAGCGTATATTTTAACTTGGCTGGTATTCTTTGGTGCCGTTATCCCCTCCGCCGATATGGATTCCAAACCATGCCTGTTCTATAGTATCATCGCTGAACGCATCGTATTCGGCTTCGGAGTAATATTCGCCGCTCTTTAATCCAAGGCGGTCTTCGTAATAAGTCTCCGCCGACGTTCTGAGACGTTCGGTATAATGCTGATAATATTCATTCCCCTGAATATTATTGAAAAAATATGAAAAGTTTAGAAGTGTAAGGGTCTTTTCCTCAAAATAAAAATCCAGTGAAATATCCCCTGAGAAAAAGCTTGCCGTGGAAAAGCAAAGAACTACCGGACGGTCATCAAGCATAGTCAGCACCCTTGTTCTGTCGAATTGAGGCGAGCCTGCAGAAAGAAGCTTTTTTATATAATCCCGAAGCTCTGAATCGTTCGCAAATACCGTATCTATAAGCTTTAACACGCTTTCAGACAAATCAGTGTCCGTCACGTCCGTTTTATCATAAATATCCGCGCCGGGGTAACTAATGCTGAAGCCTGCGTCCCGGTAAAGCGCGGCAACCTGTCTGTCAGTTATTTCGGCGCTGCCCTTTCTGCCGTAATTCCAGAAAATTTCTTTGTCATACAGCCTTTTCTCGCTGTGGGTGTTTATTATCTGCGGCAGAAAAACAACGCCTGCCGTTAAAACCGAGAGCAATATAAATATAAGCGCAGTTTTAATTTTATTCATCCGCTTTTCCGCCCTTCTTAAGTGTAAAGCAAACGGTCGTGCCTTTGCCGCGCTCGCTTTCAAAATGCAGCTCGGTGCCGTGAATGAGGGCTATTTCTCTGCACAGCGACAAGCCGAGACCTGCTCCTCCGAGCTTTCGTGAACGCGATTTATCCTCCCTGAAAAAGGGCTCGGTGAGCAGCCTGATGTTTTCTTTTGCTATACCCGAACCTTTATCGCTGACATAAACGGTTACGGTTTCTTTTCCGCTCTCGGCGTAAATTTCAACAGGCTTGCCGGGCACGGACGCCTTAAAGGCATTGTCGGCAAGGTTGTAAAGCAGTGAAAGCAGCAGCGTTTCGTTTGCATATACGGTTTCATTTCCGAGATTTACGGAAAACACCGCGCCGTATTTTTCGGAAATGCGATTAAGGGTAGCGTTCAGCTGCTTCCCTACCGCGGCAAGGCTTAATTCGTCGAGCTCTATTTTTTCGTGCCTGAAAACATAAAGCTCCAGTAGCTGAAGCGACAGCTTTTCAAGCCTTTTGGCTTCGCTGTATATCGCTCCGGCGGCCTCTTTCCGCTCACTGCCGTCAAGCTTGTATGAATAGAGCATCTGGGCATAGCCCATTATTGCGGTCATTGGAGTTTTGATTTCATGTGTGAAATCGGCGATAAAGATTTCGCGCTTTTTTATTTCATCGTTCGCCTCTTCGATTTTCTGCGCGACTGCGCCCGACATAGAATTAAAGCTTTCGGAAAGCGCGGCTATCTCATATCCGCAGTTCTTTATATTGACCGTTTCTCCGTAGCAGCCGGAAGCGATTTTGTCAGTTGCCTTTGTAAGCAGCCTGAGAGGTCTTGTCACTTTACGGGCGGAAAACAGTAGCAGAAGACCGCTTATAACCGAAATAGCGAAAATTATTATACCGTAGCCTCTGCGGAACAGCTCGCACTGCTTCTGCACCTCGGTGAAATCCGAGGTTACAGTAAGGCGGTAAATATTTGTTCCGGTATTAAGCCGGCATACTGATTCCATAACCGGATATCCGTTTTTTTCCGTGAAGCGCGAAACGCCTTTGCCGTCTTGCTTCGTTTCCTCCTCTTCGTCCGACCCTGAGGGGGTTATGCTTACGTCGGTGACTATACTGTCAGAGGAGTTTTTTATCTGGGACGCGATATTCCTTCTCTGAGTCTCGGAAATTTCACCGTAGTAAATATCGGCAAACTCCATAAAGCTGTCCGCCGCGTAGGCGGCGGCAGCGTTTACCCGTTCTATCCGCGAATTAAAAAGCGTTGAGGATACGTTTTCGATTATGAGCGCCCCGCCGGTTCCCGCCGAAAGAAGAACTATAATGTAGGCTATGCAGAAAAATTTAAACGACAGTTTCACTTCATTTTCTCCGGTGAAAACTTATACCCGACCTTGTATATAGTTTCTATTGCCCCGCCCAGATCAAGCTTTTTCTTTAACCGCTGAATATGCAGATCGATTGTGCGCGTATTTCCGAAATACGGCTCCTGCCAGACCTGCTCGTAAATGGTTTCGCGGTACAGCGCGATATTTTTATTTCTGATAAGGGACAGCAGCAGCTCATACTCCTTTGCGGGAAGCGGTATCTCGGCGCCGTTTGAGTATACCGTTCTTGAAAGGGTATCGATTCTCAGCCTGCCGATTATAAGGTTCCGCTCGGTTTTATGATACCTGCGCAGAACGGTTTCAACACGGGCTAAAAGCTCGTTCAGGTCAAAGGGCTTTGTTATATAATCCTCGGCGCCTGACTTTAAGCCCTTTACCTTGTCCGCCACGGCGGATTTCGCGGTCACAAATATGACCGGCGTGTCAAACTGCCTGATGTAATCAATAAAGTCGTAGCCGTTAATATCCGGCAGCATAATATCAAGCAGTATCAGGTCATATCTTTTTTCCTCAATGCTTTTTGTCGCTTCCTCGCCGTCGGCGGCAGTCTCGCAAATATAGCCGTTTTTGCTGAGGCACATTTTCATCATATCGGCTATCGGTTTTTCATCTTCTACAATAAGTATACGGTTAATAGCTCTCACCCCCGCAGCATTATTATAGCATATATTGTATCTGTTTTGTATCGGAAGATACGCCTGTCTTGCCGGGCGCCGGATTTTTATAACAGCTCCGGCGGCTTTTCTGAGAAATAGTAAAGCAGATAACTGATTTTGTGTGAAATAAAAAGTCGGAACGAGTATACTCGTTCCGATTTGAAAGGGCAGGTATTATTGAATCTTTATGCAGGCTGCCTGGCGCCGGAATTAATTAATCCAGCTCCAGCGCGCCGGTGTACAACTGATAGTATGTGCCTTTCAGCTTGATAAGATCCTCGTGTGTGCCACGCTCAATAATACGGCCGTGATCCAGCACCATAATAGCATCGGCGTTCTGGACGGTGGAAAGGCGGTGCGCAATAACAAACACGGTGCGCCCGGTCATCAGCGCGTCCATACCGCGCTGAACAATGGCCTCGGTACGCGTGTCTATTGAGCTTGTCGCCTCGTCCATAATCATTACGGGTGGATCTGCTACGGCTGCACGCGCGATAGCAAGCAGTTGGCGCTGCCCCTGGCTGAGGTTCGCGCCGTTGCCTGTCAGCATTGTGTTGTAGCCCTCGGGCAGACGCCGGATAAAATCATCCGCGCCGGCAAGTTTTGCCGCGGCGATACACTCCTCGTCACAGGCGTCCAGATTGCCGTAACGGATATTCTCCATCACCGTGCCGGTAAAGAGGTTCGTATCTTGAAGTATAATGCCTAAGCTGTGGCGCAGATCGGCTTTCTTGATTTTGTTGATATTGATGCCGTCATAACGGATCTTGCCGTCGTCTATATCGTAAAAGCGGTTAATAAGGTTTGTGATCGTGGTTTTACCGGCACCGGTAGAGCCGACAAACGCCACCTTCTGACCCGGCTTCGCATATAGAGAAATATTGTGCAGAACAGTCTTTTCCGGCGTGTAGCCAAAGTCAACGTCATAGAAGCGCACATCGCCCTGCAGACGGGTATAGGTAACGGTTCCGTCATGGTGAATATGCTTCCATGCCCAGACATTGGTGCGTTCCTCGCACTCGGACATGCTGCCGTCAGCATTTTCCTTGGCATTCACCAAGGAAACATAGCCCTCGTCTTTTTCAGGCTCCTGATCCAGCAGAGCGAAGATGCGGTGCGCGCCTGCGAGACCCATAATGACCATGTTTACCTGATTGGACACCTGTCCGATGGCGCCGGCAAACTGCTTTGTCATGTTCAGAAACGGCACGACAATACTGATGCTGAAGGCCATGCCGGAGATGCTGATGTTGGGTACGTCTGTCAGCAGCAGCGCGCCGCCTACCAATGCCACTACAACATACATCACATTGCCGATGTTGCTTAACAGGGGCATCAGAATGTTGGCGAAGCGGTTGCCGTTGCGGGCATTGAAAAAAATCTCGCCGTTCACTTTGTCAAAGTCGGCTTTTGCGCCCTCTTCATGGCAGAATACCTTGATGACCTTCTGACCGGTCATCATTTCTTCCATAAATGCCTCAGCCTTGGCCAGCGTGACCTGCTGGCGCAGGAAGTATTTTGAGGAGCGGTTTGTAATGGCGCGGGCAGCAAATACCATGCAGATGACGCCTGCAACCACCAGCAGCGCAAGGATTATGCTGTAGTACATCATGATGCAGAACACTACTAACAGTGTGATGCCTGAGATAGTTATCTGCGGCAGGCTTTGGCTGATGAGCTGGCGCAGGGTGTCCACGTCGTTGGTGTAATAGCTCATAATGTCGCCGTGACCGTTGGTATCAAAGTACTTTATAGGCAGATCCTGCATGTGGCTGAACATTTTCTCACGCAGCTTTTTCAAAGAACCCTGAGTAATGACAGCCATCATCTGGGTATAGAAGGCGCCGGCGATAAGGCTGATAATATACATCACTACCAGAATGGCAACATAAGTGAGAATACGTCCGGACACGGATGCCCAGTCACCGCTTTTATAGCTTTCATCAACGACGGCAATGACGTTCTGCATAAATACAGCCGGGACAGCACTGACGATAGCATTAACAAGGATACATACCATCGTGACGGGCAGAAGCACTGGATAGAACTCAAACAGTGTGCGCAGCAGACGTGACAGCACGCCTTTAGGTGCACGCTGACCGCGGGCTGTAGTGGCGGGAACGGTTGTATTTTTATTTTTCGCCATCTTGATCACCTGCCCTGTTCTGTGAAGTATATACCTCGCGGTAAATCTCGTTAGTCTGCATCAGCTCGTCATGGGTGCCGACGGCGCTGATGCGCCCTCCGTCCATCACAATAATGCGGTCAGCGTCCTGTACGGAGGCAACACGCTGAGCAATTATAATTTTTGTAGTTTCGGGAATAAATTCGCGAAAGCCCTGACGGATCAATGCGTCGGTACGTGTGTCTACAGCGCTGGTGGAGTCGTCCAGAATCAGTACCTTTGGCTTTTTAAGCAGTGCGCGCGCAATACACAGACGCTGCTTCTGACCGCCGGAGACATTGGCGCCGCCCTGTTCAATCCACGTGTCATATTTGTCCGGAAACTGCTGGATAAACTCGTCTGCCTGCGCCAGCCTGCAGGCTTCCAGTATTTCTTCGTCGGTGGCATTGGGGTTGCCCCAGCGCAGATTTTCCTTGATGGTGCCGCTGAACAGCACGTTTTTCTGCAGTACCATAGCCACATTGTTGCGCAGTGCGTCTAAATCATACCTGCGTACATCAACGCCGCCCACTTTGACGCAGCCCTCGGTTACGTCGTAAAGACGTGGAATCAGCTGAACCAGCGTGGATTTAGACGAGCCTGTACCGCCCAAAATGCCGATAAATTCGCCGGATTTAATGTGCAGGTCTACGCCGGCAAGCGCCATACGCTCTGCCTTTTTGGAATATTTGAAGCTGACATTGTCGAAATCGACAGAGCCGTCCTTCACCTCGGCAACAGCGTTTTCAGGGCTGGTCAGATTGCTTTTTTCGGTCAGCACCTCAACGATGCGCTCTGCAGATTCCATGGACATAGTAATCATTACGAATACCATAGACAGCATCATCAGACTCATAAGTATCTGGAAGCTGTATGTAAGAATGGCGGACATCTGACCTACGGCGATTTCGGCGCCGCGGCTGGTGATTACAGCGTAAGAGCCGAAGGACAGCACGAATGCCATACCTGCGTACACACAGAACTGCATCATCGGATTGTTGAGAGCCATAATACGCTCTGCACGGGTAAAATCCTTACAAACATCCTCGGCGGCGGCGGCAAATTTTTTCTTCTCATACTCCTCGCGCACGTAGCTTTTTACCACGCGCATAGCCTGCACATTTTCCTGAACGGAGTCGTTCAGCGCGTCGTATTTGCGGAACACCCGGCGGAAAATCGGAGTTGCGGCACGTATAACCAGCACCAGACCTATTCCCAGCAGCGGAATGGTGACAAGAAAAATCATAGCAAGCCGCCCGCCCATGGCGAAGCCCATAATGAATGAGAAGATCAGCATCAGCGGCCCGCGTATGGCGACGCGGATTATCATCATAAATGACATCTGTACATTCACGACGTCGGTGGTCATACGGGTAACTAAGCTGGATACCGAGAATTTGTCGATATTCTCAAAGGAGTAATCCTGAATATGGTAAAACATGTCTTGACGCAGGTTGCGCGCAAAGCCTGTGGAGGCGGTAGCGCAGGTGTTGCCGGCCGCGACGCCGAAAACTAACGACAGAACAGCCATAACCACCAGTTGGATGCCGTATCTTACAATGACGTCCATACCGCAGCCTGCCTGCATTTCGTTTACCAGCTTGGCAATAATAAACGGTATGATACATTCCAGAACTACCTCAACTATAACCAGAATCGGCGTCAGAATTGCTGTTTTTTTGTACTCGCGGATACTGCGAGCAAGGGTTTTTATCATGTGTGACATTCCTCCTCTAAAAAATGACGCGGTCAATGTGTACATACTCGGCGCGTCATAAAACGTCAGCTTAAAATACGGACCGGCCGCGTCTATTTATCCAGATTTAAGGACATATGCGCGGCGATATTCAGAAACAGTGCAATCTGTTCGTCTGTAAGCCCCTGAGTCAGGCGCTGTTCGGTCTGCTGAAGGTATTCGCCGATCTGTTTATCCAGATGCACTGCTCTTTGCGTGGGGATTAGACTTTTCAGCCGCGCGTCGCTGGCTACGCTTTCACGCAGAATCAGACCGTTTTTTTCCATCAGCTGCAGAATACCGGTGGCTGTGGAACGGCTCAGGTCAAAAGCGCTTTCCACATCGCGCTGGAATACCGGTCCGTCTGCGCACTTTACAAGTATATAGTGCATTACACGGCTCTGTACTCCGGTGATGCCAAGGTCCTGCATGCCGGCATTCATCCGCTTTTTCAGCTTGTGGGATAGGACGTTGATCCACAGTCCACAGTCCTTTTTCATTTGTATCCCTCCCATTTCCGACTGCAAGGCTGCATTTCCTCTGAATAATTGTTCGGATACAAATTTTACCGCACAAATTAAATCTTGTCAATATTACATTCGACTGTATTTTTAAGTAATAGAAGTGAATTTTGGTGCGGAATGACATGTGCTTTGCAGCACAGGAGCACCGTTTTATTCTTCTGTCTTAAAGATTGATTTATGATACCGTATCCGCAAACTGTATTCTGCTTTTAATCCATCCGTTCTCAAAGTAGTCACGTATTCTTCGGCTTTGATCGCTTATAGGATGAACCGTCAAAAACTCAGCAAGATAAAAGAAATACATATGATAACAATAAAACGCAAGCCGTTCAGGTTGCAGCTTGTACGGGATATGATTTGCTTTTAGAGTATCATTGAACAAATTACGCGCCCAATCATAGCACCCCATCACCCATGCGTCTCGCTCAGGAGGAGCATACATTACCTCGTCCCAGTCAAGTATATAATTTCTCCCGTCCCCGATAAAGAAGTTGCCTCCGGCATCTCCATGGGTCAGATAAAAGGTGTTCTCATCCTGCCGGCAGAGTCCCGCAATATAAGAAAGACGGGAAGCACAGTGGAATATATCTTCATTAAATCGTTCAAGGACAGCGAGCACCGCATCGTTCGCATCGGTTTTGGGAGCGGATTTGAGCGTCTCCCATTGACGGTAAAAATGCGCGGCTGCATTATCGGAAAACACTGCGGAAGGTATTTCCAGTCCCGGCTTTGTCAGCTGATATATTTTGCACAGCATCTGGTATTCCGTACTTTTGGTTTGATCTGTCTCTACATTCTTTCCGTCTATCCATTCAAACAGTCCGATGACCGCGGTATCGAAATTGGAATAGAGCTTATTTTTACGTGTTTTGATAACCTTTCCGACAAAATCAATTCCGTTGCCGCACAGGTATTCTATGACAGACAGACTTTGCTGAAACTTTTTTTGATGGAAGCTCAGGTAATCCATTTTTAAGAAAAAGTCGGAATCTGCGCGCACTTTCCAGGTTTCGCCGTAGTATCCGCGTTCAGCAGGGGCTATTTCGGCTGCGTCAATCCCGTACTGCTCATATATTGCTTTTTTTAGCCTATGGATGTATTCCCTGCTCCGTAGGATTTCATTGTGCATAACGTTCCCTCCTGCGTGTTGGCGCACTCGATTGGCGTTTTATAAAATCACTGTCTTAAATATATTGTACTATATCGCCGGCGATACTGCAATGCTTCTCCGATGTCACCATTACATTTCACTATTGACAGGTTTTGAAAAGATAGCGGTATAAAACTTTGATTGAAGCTTGAACCGTAGATTGGACGCGATTAGCGGAATAAAAAATGCTTAAAACCACATAATTTTGGCTTTGTGAGGCAAAAAAATACTACCGGTTATTTGGTGATTTCATAAATAAAGTTTACCAAATATCAGTAGTATTCCATCTGCCAACAGGCAGCAAAAAAGATGCCGCTTAAACACAAGAGGAAAAATGCAAAAAAAAGAAGAGCCTCAACTGCGCGTCTTCGCGCCGGGGCTTTCGACTGTCTAAACCGCATGAAAAAACATTTTCTGCTTTTTAGCGCTGGAAATTGAACCCTCATAACTCGCAAAAAAGCCGATAGAGGCAGCGGGCCGGTGTGAGGACATTTACAGCCGAACAGGCGATTCGGGTGCAGCTTTTTGCGAAAAAAGAGAAACGGCGGACCGAATTATTGATTTTTGTAAAATAAAAAATCGGAACGAGTATAACTTGTTCCGATGTGTAATATTCCGTCACTATAGATGATATTTATAAAAATTGCATATTGAAAAATTCTTACTCTGAAACATTATCCGGACAATCTGCATCATCTTCAGAATCAGAAATAAATATTTCCTCGGTGGTCTGCTGTGCCAATTTCAGTTTTTCCGTAATGTCAACCAACGCCTTGGTGGTTGCTTCCAGCGCATCAACAGCAGTTGCCATGCGCCCCGCCAAATGATAATACATAGCCTTGTAATCCGGCATACAGATCACTCCTAAGCAAATTTCAATAATCGGCACTCCTTTATGAAGCAGTGCCGATTATTATTGGTGTCTTTAGACGTGGAAATAAACCCCCGGTTCTACCGGGGGGATAATAAAAAGAGCGGAGCGAGAAAAGAAAAGGGCGAGCTAGAAGCAAGCCCGAAAAAAACTAAGAGAAAAGAAGAAC
>CALWUZ010000182.1 GCA_944384845.1 uncultured Clostridia bacterium | reverse complement strand
TCTTACATTGCCGGATTTTATAACCCTCTCAGACCTCACTCTCACAACAATGGCCTTCCTCCTAATCATATGGAAGACCGCTATTTTGCTAATCTCTCTTGTCCACTTTATTGACTATAGTCCAATCTAATCCACCGTATCAACTTTCTTTTGGTTTAAAGGGTACCAATAGTTCAAACGCAAAATCTATATATAATCTTTTTATTGATAGAGCAATAAAATTAAACCCACGATATATAGTCATGATTGTACCAAGCAGATGGATGACTAAAACAGCTCAAGGGATTCCCGATATATGGGTTGAAACCGCATTACATTCAAATCAGTTCAAAGTCATTCATGATTTTGAAAATGCTACAGAGTGTTTTCCGGGTGTTGAAATTAAAGGTGGCGTCAGTTATTTTCTTTGGGAAAAAGAATATCATGGTAAATGTAATTATTATTTTCACAGAGCATCAGAATTGACAACACAACCATCTTTCAGATATGACTATCTCGACTCAAAAAATGCTGGCGTTGTAATAAGGGATCCACAGGCTTATTCAATACTTGAGAAAATTGAAAAGGTTGAAGGACTTTATTACAATGATATGAGTAATAATTTTTCTGGTTTGGTAAGTGCAAAACACTTTTTTGATGATAGCAAGTATTTAACATCTAATTGGACTGGATATAAAAACAAATCTGATTCTGTCTATACTATAAAATATTATCTTAATGTTGATAGAGAAAGAACTTTTAGGTGGATAAGTTCTGCACAATTACCAAAAAATAAAAAAACAAAAGATTTATGGAAAGTGTTTATACCAGCAGCCGGAGGTAGTGGGTATGATGATATAATCCTAAGTAAACCGTTTATAGGCGAACCCGGAAGTGTTTGCTCGCAAACATATTTGGTAATTGGATATGATCCGCAAAAACACAATTTTTCAAAAGAAGAATGCGAAAATATTATAAAATATATTCAAACGAAATTTTTTAGATATTTAGTAAGTATCAAAAAGAAAACACAAAACGGACCGAGAGGTGTATATCAGTTTGTACCCTTACAAGATTTCTCAAAGCCGTTGACCGACGATATGCTATACAAAAAATACAATCTATCCGATGATGAAATAGACTTAATTGAAAACACCATTCGCCCTATGGACTTATCCGGAGGTGAAAACTAATGGCAGGAAGTATAAGCTTATCAGATATACTGCATAACCGTCCGGCGATTGTTCCGACAATCTACGGATATATTTTGCCGGGCGTCGGCGACCATAACGGCTACATAAAAATCGGATATACCGAACGTAGAGATACAGAAGCAAGAATTAAAGAACAGCTTCACGCCGCCGCGGTTCCGTTCAGGATTTTATTCAAGGAATCTGCTATGCGCTCCGACGGAACATGCTTTACAGATAAAGATATTCACCGATTACTTAAGCATAAGGGCATTCGTCAATTAAATGAAGGCGAAGATCGAAACGAATGGTTCAAATGCTCCGAAAAAGACGCGCTTGACGCAATAAAAGAAATGCGCACCGGCATTCGCTTTGAGGGAGAGCGCACATGGACATTTTCCATGCGCCGTGAGCAGGAAGACGCCGTCCGAATGGCACGGAATTATTATATGCAGGCGAAAAAGGAAAAACAGGCACACCCGCCGAAGTTTGTATGGAACGCAAAAATGCGTTTCGGCAAAACCTTTGCCACCTATCAGCTTGCAAAAGCTATGGGGTTTAAAAAAATCCTGATTCTGACCTTTAAGCCTGCCGTTGAATCCGCCTGGCAGGAAGATTTAACGCATCACGTTGATTTTGAGGGCTGGCAATTTGTTTCCAACAAAGAGGCGAAATTTGATGCCAAGCAGCTTGACGAGCAATTTGAGGCTTGCGATAAAACAAAGCCTATTGTTGTTTTCGGCTCGTTTCAGGATTTGCTCGGAACAAATGAGGCAGGCGGCATTAAGGCTAAAAACGAATTTATTCATTCGACAAACTGGGATTTGGTGGCGTTTGACGAATATCATTTCGGTGCATGGCGTGAAAATGCTAAAAAGCTTTTTGAAAGGTTTGACGAAGAAAACGATGATTTTGATATAGAAAAATATCAAAAGGAAGAGGCGGGAAATGCTATTAACGAAACATTTCTGCCTATTACTGCCGATTATTATCTATATTTATCCGGCACTCCGTTCAGAGCGCTGAATTCCGGCGAATTTTTAGAGGATCAAATCTTTAACTGGACATATTCCGACGAACAGTCAGCAAAAGAAAGTTGGACAGGTCCCGGCGAAAATCCGTATGCCGCACTGCCCAAAATGGTTATGCTGACATATAAAGTGCCTGATTCTATCACCAATGTCGCCGCAAACGAAGGTTATGACGAGTTTGATATCAACGAGTTTTTCCGCGCCGAATGTGAAGAAAAAGGAAAACCGGAAACTGCAAGATTCGTATATGAGGACTATGTTCAAAACTGGCTGAAAATGATACAGGGCAGCTATATGCCTGTAGACGGGCTGAAACTCGGAGCAGAGCGTCCGCCGATGCCGTTTTCGGATACGACCTTGCTGAATGTTCTCTCACATACGCTATGGTTCTTGCCGAATGTGGCAAGCTGTTATGCCATGTATAATCTGCTGCGGCAAAAGCAAAACAACTTTTTTGATGATTACAAAGTCATCGTATGCGCAGGAACAAAGGCAGGTATCGGCATAGACGCATTAGCCCCGGTTTTGAACGCCATGGGCGATCCTTTGAAAACAAAAACCATAACTTTATCCTGCGGTAAGCTCACAACCGGAGTTACGGTAAGACCGTGGGCGGGTGTGTTTATGCTGCGCAACTTAAAATCACCCGAGACATATTTTCAAACGGCGTTCCGCGTTCAATCTCCGTGGGAAGTAAAAGACGAGCACGGCGACAGAATAATCGTCAAAAAAGAATGTTATGTATTCGATTTTGCTTTGGAACGGGCGCTGCGTCAAATTTCGGATTATTCCTGCCGCTTAAAGGTTTATGATACAAGTCCGGAACAAAAGGTATCGGAGTTTATCAGTTTTTTACCCATATTAGCTTTCGACGGTTCTTCCATGAACCGGATTGATGCACAGGATATTTTGGATATTACATATGCCGGAACATCGGCAACTTTGCTTGCAAAGCGCTGGCAAACAGCTTTACTTGTTCACGTTGACAACGATACCCTTAAAAAGCTGCAAAATAATCAGGAAGCATTGGATGCGCTGATGAATATTGAGGGGTTTCGTTCGCTTAATTCCGAAATACAGACGATAATTAACCGTTCCGAAAAGGTTAAAAAGCTGAAAAAAGAAAAGGGCGACGAACTTACCAAAGCGGAGAAAAAAGAACTGACCGAAGATGAAAAGAAGGCAAAATCGCTCCGCAAACAGGTGCAGGAGAATCTATTGAAGCTTGCCGCCCGTATACCGGCGTTTATGTATCTGACAGATTATAGAGAACAGACAATAAAAGATGTTATAACGCAAATTGAGCCGGAGCTTTTTAAAAAAGTAACCGGGCTTTCAGTTAAAGATTTTGATATTCTTTGTTCTATCGGCTTGTTCGATCCTGAAAAGATGAATCAAGGAATTTTCGGATTCCGTAAATATGAAAATTCAAGCCTTTCCTACACCGGAATCGACAAACACGAAGGCGAGGCTGTCGGCGGCTGGGACACTGTACTCCGCCGTGAGGAATACGAAGCACTCTATTCCAAACAGCAGGCAACCATTGCCGGCTTGACCGAAGCAATAACCTCTGCCGCCGTTGAGACAGAAAAGCCGGCTGAACAGCGGTTTATAAACGGCACGGCGCATACAATTCAATCCGGCACAGGTACAGCTTATAAACCAGCAGATGCCGGAAAATCTCCCGCTTCCGAAAAAGATTGGGAAAAAATTCTGGCACCGGTCGGCGCGGGAACTATGGTTAAGCACAAAACATTCGGAGAAGGCACCGTTGTTTGGATGGATAAAGCCAAGAAATACATCCGTGTTAAATTTACCGCAGGCGAAAAACAGTTTATTTTCCCCGATGCATTTGTCGGTGGATTTTTGAGTGTTGAATAGTTACAGTATCTCATTCTGATTTACATAATTTTCACTACTGACATCATTTTGAATATTTAAATAAATACGAAATTGAGAACGAAGTCAATCGAGAAAAAAAGCTTAACAAAATATCAAATACGATAAATTAGGGTATAACATTTACAGCAGAAAGGACGGTGGCTGTTATGCCGAATATTAAGCCTGTGTCTGATTTAAGAAATTACAATGAAGTTTTGCGTGACATTTCTGTAGGTGAGCCTGTTTTCCTCACAAAAAACGGCAGATGTAAATATGCTATTGTCGATATAGAAGAGTATGAGAAAACACAGGCAGTATTAAAGCTTATGGGCGAACTGGCACGAGGTGAACAATCCGGCGGAAAAAACGGTTGGACCGATATTGCCGATGTCGAGAGGCTTTTTGGTACAGATAATTGCTGAAATAAAATTTTCACCCGAAGCAATTAGGGATTTGCAGCAAGTCAAAGCATATATTACCGATGAGCTTTTAAGCGAGCAGGCGGCAAATAATACAATAAATAAAATTATGAAAAACATTTGTATGCTCGGGAGTTTTCATGATTACGTTCCTGCACTTTCGGAAATAGTGGGTTTTGAAACGGATTGTCGTTATCTTGTTTGCGGTAATTATACAGCATTTTGCCGTGTCCAAAACGGAACAGTCAATATTGTGCGAGTGCTGTACGGCAGGCGCGATTTCATGCGTATTTTGTTCGGCGCAGCACAAGACGAACTTTAAAATGTACTTGCAATAAAAGTTACACCGAGGGGACATTACCATCAGGTTCTAGTGAGGGTTCCCTCATACAGGTTCAAGTCCTGCTGCCCGCACCAACGCTCAAAGTCTTTATTTATACGGCTTTGAGCGTTTTTTATTTTATTGCTATGGAAACTCCATGTTCTACAGGGAGAGGTGCTCCGTAAAAAGCTTTAGCTTCAAGCGTCGAGCGAAACAAGTTATTACAGATACAGACGGACACGAGAAATGAATAAATTCCGACGAAAAATCCCAACGCCGTAAGTGTGTCTGCGAAGGCTTTAAAAGAGCTATATCACAAATCAATACCAAAAGCGGATAACACGATCTTCTTTTTCATCATTATTGGTAATCTCCCAGATAGTCTTTATTAATTGCAAACAACTCGTCACACATCTGTCTGATCTCTTCCAATGAACACACTGCGGAGGTTAATGGGTCCATGCACACAGCATGATATATCGCTTCTTTATCTTTTTTCATAGCGGCCTCTACAACAAGATTTTCTATTCTCGCCGTGGTATTTACAAGAATCGCCAGATGCTCCGGCAGCGGTCCCGCTATTGTGGTTTTAAATCCCATACGATCTGCAACTACCGGAACTTCTACGCAAGCATCGTACGGCAAATTCGGAATAGAATTACAGTTAAGGACATTTCCGTTAAATATAAAAGGTTTACCGTCTCCGAATCGAGCGTTAAAAATATCAGCCGCATATTCTTGACTTTTACGCGTATCTATCTCTTTTTCCAACCATTCTTGATATTGTTTTGCGGGATCTTTTGCCCGCTCGGCACGGAGCTTTAATGAAAAGGCATACTCACCCGGATTCCAATCTGTAGAATGTGTGCAATATTTTTCAATCAAATCCGATCGTTTTCTAAACCACTGATTATATTCCGAATTATGACCGCTTGATTCCGTTACATAATAACCCAACTGCAGAAACATCTCATTTCTTACCTGTTCCTTATTATAAAATTCCGGCTGCTTTATAAGTTCTCGCAGTCTTGGATATAAGTCTTCATTATTATGCTTTAGTTCAAGGTAAAATGCCTGATGGTTAACCCCGGCACATTTATATACCATTTCATCTGTCGGTACTTTTAACCATTCCGCCAACATTGATATAGTTCCTTGTACACTATGGCAAATCCCGGTTACATCCACATTGGAATACTTTTGCATAGCGTTGCATAGCATTGCCATCGGATTGGTATAATTTAAAAAAACCGCGTCCGGACAATATTTCTCAATATCTTTGCAAATATCAAGCATCAACGGAATATTTCTTATTGCTCTAAAAATGCCTGATACGCTTCTGGTATCTCCGACATTTATATCAACTCCGTATTTTTTCGGAATCTCGATATCGTAACGCCAGATATCCAAGCCTCCGTTGAAAACAGTACATAAAACCCCGTCCGCTCCCTTTAATGCTTCAATACGGTCGGTAGTTTTCGTAATCTTACAATCCGGACAATTCATTGCCTCCTTGATTCTCAGGCAAATCCTGTAAATATTATCAAGATTATTTTGATCAATATCCATCAAAGCTATCTCACAGTCTTTAAAAGCCTCAAA
>CALWUZ010000181.1 GCA_944384845.1 uncultured Clostridia bacterium | reverse complement strand
AAGCAGCATGAACGCGGCGACTATAAGCAAAACTGCCATTATACAGAAATTTCCGAACGCAGAACGGCTTATACCGCGGCGGCGTGAATATAATCTAATCATCTGCGCCTATCCCCCTTAAACATCTGTGTGGCGCCTGATAATGCCTTGAATAATATTGTTTACTATAAAAACCACTATGAAAAGCACCAGTGACATTGCACAGGCGTATCCGAGCTCCATACGCGTATTGCCGTAATCGGTTATATGCGTAACAATAGTCAGCGCAGCGTTATCGGTGGACGGAAAGCCGGCCAATGTGGTACATATGGCACCTACTGAGAAAGCGGCGCTGATCTGCATTACCGCACCGAATAAAAGCTGAGGACCCATTGACGGCAGCGTCACGTAAAAGACCTCCTGCCAGCGGTTGTTTACCCCATCAACTGCCGCGGCCTCATAAAGCTCCGAATTAACATTCTGCAATCCTGCGATAAACGAAAGAAAAGAGGTTCCGAGGCTAAGCCACAGCTGTACAAAAATAATTACCGGCAATATGGTATCGGCATCTGTCAGCCACTGCACCGGCTCGCTGATTAAATTGAGCTGCATCAAAATTGTGTTCAGCACACCGTATTGGTCGCCGGAAAATATGAAGGTCCATATGACATAAATCATACTGGACATTGACGGAAGATACAGAATAACCGTTAAAATCGACCGCACAACCGGACTGAGCTCGTTTATAAGCCAGGCAAAAATCAAGCAGGCAAAATAGCTCAGCGGACCAGTAACAACCGCAAATACCATTGTATTGCGAACCGCAGTAATAAAGGTGTCATCCTCCAAAAACATACGGTAGAAATTATCAAAGCCGACAAAATTCGGTGCTTCAAGCATATTAAAATCAGTAAACGCAAAAACAAACGCCACCAGCACGGGAATAACCACAAAGGTCAGAAACAGCAACAAAAACGGCAGGACAAATAAATAACACATTTTTGCTTTTTTTATTTGCTGCCACTTAGTACCGGTATACTGAATCATTCTTCCGCACCGTCCTTTATCAAACCGAACTGCTTATACTTTCTGCGCAGCTCCTTATTAATCAGAACATTTTTTCTGCTTAGTATATCCGCCGGATTAACATTTTCGTTTACGACGCTTCTGAAGGCATTATTTACCTCGCGCGCAATGTAATAAGTACCCGGATATTCATTGAGCAGCACTATATTTTCCCGCGCACCGTTCAGCACATTCAGCTCCTCAGTCGTCCACGGAAGCCTTTCTATCGCTTCCGTGTTGGCTGTGGCATACCGCCCGTAATAGCCAAGCTCCGCTTCGATTCCGGTTCCGTATTCAGCCTGAACATCAGCCGAAGTAAACCAGCATAGAAAATCCCATGAAAGCTCCGGATTTTTGCTGTCCTTAAATATGATTCCAGCCGTAATACCTTGGTCAAGACCGCTGCTCGCGGTAATTCCGGTGGCAGTACTGATGCTGAAATCCGAATTAACAGTGCCGTCTTCCCTGAGAGTTCCCGGCAGCGGGTACATACTCCATTGATTGCGTATCTCAGGCGCAGCCGCCTTTATCTGAGCATAAACCGTATAATCAGCTATTCCGATAGGCATCTCGCCGCTGCGGAAACGGTTGAAAAAGTCATACGACAGCGGGAAGCTGTACTCTGAAAAGAAGGATGTCCATGTAGTAAAAGCATTCAAAGAATACTGATCGTAAAAGGTAGTCTCAAGCTTATCGTCAAATACCTTTCCGCCGTTCTGGTACAGCAATGTAAAGAACATACCGACATGCGACGGAATGCCGATTTCAAGATGATTGCGCTGAAGCACCGCGGCAACAGTATACATATCGTTCCAGGTTTCCGGAACCTCAAGATCAAGACTTTCAAAAATATCGTCGCGTACAAACATCATCGGCCACGATTCTGAAAGAGGGAGAGCATAACAGCCTCCTACGCTGGAAAACGGAATCAGTGCGTTAGCATCAAACCGCGCCGCAATTTCATCGAAATTTTCAAATTGCTCCAAATCCGCAAGTACCCCGCGCACCGCAAAATTCACAGGCGTATCGGCACTGACAAACAAGCATACGTCAGGACCTACTCCGGCAAGAACCGCACTGGTAATATCGGTATTAATGGCGAGATTGACCTTTGCATCATACTCTCTGCGAAATCCGCTTTCAATAAGACGCTTTAAAACCTTCAGCTGGTCGCGTCCTACGCTTGCCCATACGGTAAGCTGATTTTCTTCAGAATCAGCGCCGCTTATACTGTATTGAGAAGAGAACGAGGCAAACAGACGCTTAAAGTCAAACAGCAGCTTTTCAAAAAAGGATGCGCTTTCCTCGTCCGGAACTGTATTTTCTGAATAAACACGCAGATAGTCCAAATCCAGCGGCTGCTCACGCAGACCGCTTGCCCAGGACGCAAGCGACTCTATATTATTCTTCAGCGAATCCATCTTAAGAGCAAGCTTATCGGGATTTTCCGTAAACTGCTCAAGCATGGTTTCTATTGTTTGAAGGGCGGATACAGCGCTTCCGGTCTTTCCGTTATTTGTAGCAGTTACCATTTCAGTAAGCTCGTTGACATCGGAATAAAGGGTTTTCAGCATATCTTCAATTCCGTCTATTTCCTGGCTCAGGTTATAATCTCTGTACTGATCCGGATTTGTACCTATTCTCATAATAACGCTGCTGTACAGCTCATTTAAATCAGAAATGATACTCTCCGCCTCAAGCACCACCTGCAGAAGTGAACCGTATACCGATGTAAAGCGCAGCACGTGTTCGCCCTCTGTCAGATAGAATTTATACGGCTCATCTCCCCCGAGCTGCTGAATATACCACGATCCGCCATATGGGAACATAAGCTCGCGGCATTCCTCAAAAGGAACCTCGCCGTCTATAGTCAGCATCCTGACCGAGGACATACCGCTGTTATAGTTCTGCCTGACCCTCATATCTATATAATAATAACCGTCCTCCGGTACGAAAATCTTATATTCCACCCAGCTTCCTATTTCCTTGAACTTGGAACCGGAAATATAATTCAGCCGCTGTGCTACCGGATCATTGGGCGTGGTATCAATATCGGCAGGGTCATTTTCCGGAATAATCGAAGCGCTCGATTTTCTGAAATAATTCTCGGCCTCATATTTCTCATAATAATCGCTGCCGCCGGCTTTGCCGTTTTGAACTGCCTGCGCGTAGGAAATCGTTTCCGGCTCGTTATAAAGCCCGACGGAATACAATAAAAACTCTCCGCGCACCGAAGTTATTTCGATAGTGTGATTCCCTGCCTCAAAATAATAGTATAGCGGCTCGCTGTATATATCCTTAAGCGAATAGCTGTTCCACACATAAAGCTCTCTCTGCTCAGGCGTCATTTCATTGCCGAGATTATCTGACTTGATTTCCTCAGCATCCTCCCAAAGCCGTTCAAGACCAAGTCCCTTAAGCCAGTTATAATCCGGGGCGGTTCCCGGATCTACCGCGGCGTCAATTTCAATCTGCGAAAGATTCTGTTCGCCGTCTACAGCGCGGTAGCAAAGCATTATTTGATAAAATCCGGACTCTGCAACCGAAACCGAAAAAACCGCTCTGCTTCCGGGCTTTTCAAAAAGAATAACCTCCGCCTGATTTGAGCTATAATCGGCTTCTGTCAAAGCGGCGCCGTCATATAAGACTCCCGCAGAGGCACTGATATTTATCGGATTATCCGGATACACAGCATCAGGATATTCCGAAATATAGCTCTGATAATCCGTAGAGCTTTCAGATGAGACCCGGACTTCCGCCTGAGGCTCCGCTGAGGCAGAGTATGTTCCGGCGGCAAGCGCCGACGATAAAACAACCGCGGCAGTTACTGCAGCCGATATGAATCTGTAAAAACATTTCATGGATGAATCCCTCCTGCGGATTTCAGAACCGATTTATCAGTTTAATCGCGGTTTGACAAACAATTAAAAATAATTTATACTAAAAGCAATCTGAAACGTTAAAAAATGGGGTTTATGAAATGGCAACCATTAAAGATTTATCAAAACTCACAGGGCTTTCACTCGGAACAATTTCAAATTATCTTAACGGGCGACCGATACTTCCGGAAAACACGAAAAAGATAGAAAAAGCTATAAAAGACCTAAATTACTTTCCCAATAACCTCGGCAAGCATCTGCGAAGCGGCGACACAAAAACCATCGGAATCATCGCCAATGATATAGCAGCCACTTACATATCAAAATCTGTTGCCGTAATCGAAAAAGAGCTTTCAAAAAAGAAATATAAAATTTTATTCTGCAACAGTCAGAACGATGCGGCGCTGGAGCACAACAACCTGGATTTTATGATCAGTCAGGCTGTCAGCGCGATTATTATTTTTCCTGTCAGTTATTTTAAAACGGATATAAGCAATATTTTTAAAACCAAATTTCCGCTTATAATGTGCGATTCCGAGCCGTTTTCAAAGGGAATGTGCCATACTGTCAATTATTCCAACGAAAAGCTTGCCTTTGAAGCAACCGAGCTGTTTATTAAGGAAGGGCACACGCGTATTGCCTGCATTTCCGGAAGAAGCGATCATTATTCTTCTATATCACGTATTTCAGGTTACCGCGCCGCAATGGAAAAGCATAAGCTTGAAGTTTATCCCGAAGATATTTTCTACTGCAATTTCGACAATTCTCAAAGCTATGACGCCGCCTATAAAATCCTGAAGCGTCGGCCCGATATTACAGCCTGTCTGATTACCTCAAATAATATGCTGGTAGGCTTTCTTCACGCTTTGATCGATAACAGCAAAGAGGTTGGCAAAAACATGTCGTACATTACCTTTTCATCTGAGCCGTATTACGATATCCTGCCTGTAAAGCCGACCTACATTATGCACGACGAGCATTCTATAGGTCAATGCGCGCTTGAAATACTGGAAAACATTCTTCTGAACAAATCAGATTCCGATTCCGCGCCGATTAAAAGAATTGCCGATTCACAAATTGTCATAGGAGACAGCCACCGGCGTTTTTAATTCCGAAGTACAACCTTTATAACGGTATCCCGCGTGTCCGGAAGAGTATATGTATATTCCTCATTATCACCGAGGGTCACAAAACCCATATTTTTGTAATTATTAACCACCCAGCTGCTCGCAAGGGTCAGTTTGCGACCGTTGATGAGCAGCTCAATTGTTTCTATTTTATCCTTAGGAAGCCCCGAAAGCACCACCGGACCTATAACAGGCTCAAAGATATGATAATAATAAACATTGCCGCTGCAGCTTTTTGTTATTCTGCCGTACTCCGGCTTCTCTATTCCGGCATACCCGCAGCCATAGATGCTTTCCCCGTTTGTCCTCAGCCAAGCACCGAGCTCATTAAAAATAGCCGCGGATTTTTCGGGAATTATTCCGTCTTTGTCCGGTCCGACATTTATAAGCATATTGCCGCCCTTGCTGGTGCATTCAACCAGCTTCCGGATTATTAATTCAGGAGATTTGAAATTATAATCCTTATTGCAGTAGCCCCAATGATTGTTTGTAGTAACGCATGCCTCCCACGGCACCGGCTCATTCCATACGTTGCGTATGCCGTCAGGAGGAATAACCTGTTCCGGGGTGACAAAATCGCCGCTGTATTCATTAGGATTAGCGGTGACTATGCTTCCGAAGCCGTTACCGCTGACCTCAAGCCTGTTGTTCAGGATAATATGCGGCTGATAATGCTTTACCATCCGCACAAGCTTTGTGGCCTGCCATTTTTCCCCGCGCATATTGTCGTAAGCGTAATCAAACCACAAAATATCTATTTTGCCGTAATTGGTGCAGAGCTCTTTAACCTGCGCATGCATATATTCGAGATAACGGTCGAAATTTTTTTCCTTTTCCCGCTCCCTGTACTCCTCGTTATCCCGCATAGGAGCATACATATCTCCGTATTCGGGATAATCCGGGTGATGCCAGTCAATAATCGAGTAGTAAATTCCTACCTTTATTCCGGCCTCGCGGAAAGCGTCAAGAAATTCCCTTATTGCATCTCTTCCGAAAGCGGTATTAGTAGATTTAAAATCCGTATACTGACTGTCAAACAGACAAAAGCCTTCGTGATGCTTGCTTGTCATAATCGCATATTTTATTCCCGCGTTTTTTGCCATCGCAGCCCATTTTTTAGGGTCATAGTCCTGCGGGTTGAAATTGTCAAAATACTGCCTGTATTCTTCCTTTGAGATTCGTTCGCGGCTCATCGCCCATTCACCGTGTCCCAGCAGAGAGTACAGTCCCCAGTGAATAAACATTCCTACCCTGTCATGAAGGTACCATTTCATTTTTTCCGGCACCGCGGCTTCGTAATCCTTGTTTAAAATTCTGCTCTCCTGTATCATAATACCCTCCAAAGAAATGAAACGTTTCAAATTGCTGAAAACAAAAAAACCGATTTTTGAAAACGAAAAAATTTTATCGAATTATCGGTTTTTAAACATAAATTTGCTTTTTAACATTTG
>CALWUZ010000180.1 GCA_944384845.1 uncultured Clostridia bacterium | reverse complement strand
TATTTACAGCGAAAATTAAGAGGCATGCCGAAATGATAATATACAATGCCGAAATTCAAGGAAAACTCAGCTCAGTTACGGTATCCGACGGAGTAATTGCCTCTGTAGGCGAAAATGTCTCCTCAGGTGATATAGACGCCGGCGGTCTCCGTCTTATCCCGGGGCTTATAGACGTACACACTCACGGCTGCATCGGAATGGACACTATGGATGCCGACTTTGAGCCCATGTGCCGCTTTTACGCGGAGCACGGCACTACCTCCTTTCTGCCGACTACTATGACTATGGGCTATGATGCGCTCGAACGTGTGACCGAGGCAAAAACGGATTTTTACGGCGCCGAAATTTTAGGCTTTCACTTTGAGGGGCCCTACGTTTCTGAGAAGCACAAGGGCGCACAGAACGCCGAATATATAAGAAATCCCTCGGTTTCGGATTTTTCACGCTTTAAAAACGTAAAAATGATAACCCTGGCGCCAGAGCTCCCGGGAAGTATTGAGTTTATAAAAGCCGTAACGCCGGACTGCGTTGTTTCCATAGGTCATACTGACTGCGACTATGAAACCGCGCTTGCCGCGGTTGAGAGCGGCGCTTCCTGCCTTACCCACATATATAATGCAATGCCGCCATTTCATCACAGAAAGCCAGGTCCGATAGGTGCCGGCTTTGAAAAGCACATTTACGCACAGATTATATGCGACGGCTTTCATATTTCCCGTCCTGCGGTGCTTGCAATTTATAAAATGTTTGGAGCTGAGCGTATGACCCTCATAAGCGACAGCATCAGGAGCGCGGGACTTCCTGACGGAGAATATGAATCGGGCGGGCAAACGGTATATCTCAAAAACGGCGCCGCACGTCTTAAGGACGGGACGATAGCCGGCAGCAGCGCCACGCTGCTCGACTGTGTCAGAACCGCGGTAAGCTTCGGCATACCGTTTGATGACGCGGTCAGGATGGCAAGCCGAACTCCGGCGGAAATGCTCGGAATTAAAAAAGGACGCATAAAAGAAGGCTATGACGCCGATATGCTTATTATCGACAGCGATTTCAATCTGAAAAGTGTCATTATCGGCGGAGAGGCCTTCGTATAAGAGCTATGCTAAAAACAAACGTAATGCGGATACTTGACAGGGCAAAAATCCCGTACAAGACCTTTGAATATTCCGACGGACTTACAGAGGGCGTCCGCATAGCCGAGGCGCTCGGTGAGGAAGCGCGCCTTGTTTACAAAACGCTGGTAACAGAGTCTGACGGCGGTCATTTTGTATTTTTAATTCCCGTAAAGGAAACGCTTGATTTAAAGGCTGCCGCACGCTCGGTAGGCGTAAAATCGGTTTCAATGCTCAAGCAAAAGGAGCTGCTGCCGCTTACCGGTTACATTCACGGCGGATGCTCCCCGATAGGCATGAAAAAACTGTTCAGGACGGTTATAGACAAAAGTGCGGAAGCGCTTGAAGCCTTTTATGTAAGCGCAGGCAAGGTAGGATTTCAGATTAAGGTTTCTCCTGCGGCGCTGGCGGAATTTATCGGTGCAGAGTTTTGTAATATTATCCTGCAAAACAGCCGCGAATACTGACCTTTTTCATTTCCCGACTTGACCGTAATATATAAAAGCATACGGTTTTGCCGCTGCAATATAATTTTTTCGGTTTTAAAAAAAGCTCAGCGCGGAAATTATCCGCGCTGAGCTTTTTTTAGTTTAAATTACAGCATTTATTAAAAAACTACTCCTTAATTTCGGGCAGACCCGCAACGCTGGTAAGCAGGGATATAACCCCCGCCAGCACCGAGGCGGAGAGCACCATTACCCAGTTTACCTCGCCTAATACCGCGGCAGTGCCTATCGTGGCGACGGCGGTCTGAGCCACCGTCTTTACCGCGCGTACACCTGCTGCCTTTATCCATTTTACAAGCTTCTCTTTCATTTCTGTTTACCCCTGTTCTATGTATATTTTTATTCCGTCAATCTCCTGACCGAGTATTCCGGCATAGCCGTTGTTGAAATCGTTTTCGTTATATCCGGTCACAAACGGCAGCCAGCGGTTAGACCTTCGCAGATGAACGGCGTATTTTATCGTTTTTCCCGTGTCTGTCCTCATCATCAGTCCGTCTATCGGCTTGTTGTATAGCCCGGCGTAATCCTCTCTGTTCTTAACTTCGGGAAGCCATTTACCGCCCTTATAATGAACCTTGTAATAAATATTGCCGCTTGTAAGCCGCGCGTAAACACAGCATACGTCTTTACCGTACAGCCCCGCGTAATCTGTTAAGTCTGTGACCTCAGGCAGCCAGCGGTTTCCGGCATCCTCCCACACCTGATAGATTACAGATATTTTCTCGGGCGTTGGTGTCGGCACCATTGCCGCGCTGCCGTCAGACATTTTGCTTTCTATAAGCTTTAAAAAATTATTCCAGCCATATTCGTCAAGTATTCTGTGAGGACAGTGCTTCGCGCTGTAATCCTCATGCTTTGTGACCCTGTCCGTTCCCCAGCCGTAATCTTTTAAAAGCTTCGCGGCAAGCTCCGCCGCGTTTTCGACCGCTTTCAGCCACCTTTTGCCGCCCGACTTTGAATAGCATATCTCTATCGCTATCCCCTCTCGGTTGCCCCTGCCGCTGCCGTCGCCCGCGTGCCAGGCGTTACGGTCAAGCTCTATGCCCTGCACCGCCTCGGTATCATCCACGGCAAAATGAAAAGAGACCTCTTTATTATTGTTTTTCATATAAGCAATCTCATTTTTTGCCGAAGCGTCATTCGCGGTGTTATGTATGACCAGCCGAGTCGGCGTCATTTTGTAAGGGCATTTAATCGCCCGCTTTCCTGCGGGACAGATGTCCTTTCTTATTTTAAGCATTCTACTTCCCTCCTATTTTAAAATCAGCGCGAAAACGGCGCCGAGTATAATCCCTATTACTCCTGTAATCAGACAGCCCGCCGCGGTGCGCCTGTAATATTTTAAATCCTCGGCAGGCGTTTTTTCCACGCTTTCAAGACGTTCGGATATATCGTCCACCTTCCGGGCGGTGTTTTCGGTTTTTACCGCGATTTTCTCAACAGCCGCGGTAAGCCTGCGTATATCACGCACGTCTTCCTTTATTTCCGTAAGCTGATGGAATATGTTTTTTCCGTCCGCCTCAAGCTTTACCACGCGTTCGGAAATACTTTCTTCCATGGTCTCACCCCGCAATTCAAAATAAGCTTGTTTATCTGCCTCAATATCATACCTTAAATACGCGCGACATTCTCCGACATGCTTTTAAGGAAAAAAGCTCCCGCCCGCAGATTGTTAATCTGCGGGCGGGAATTTTTAACCGTCTATAAACCTTCAATACTTTCCTTCAGCTTCTTAAGCGCGGGAAGAATATCCCCATCGTCTATTCCGGCAAAGCACATTCTGATTTTTTCTCCGTTTCCCGATTCTTTAAGCCTTATTCCGTTTTTTTCGGCGGCAGCAAATATTTTGTCCGCCGCTGCTCCCGTTTTTAAATTCAGCTCCGCCGTAATGGATGACTCATAAAGCGTTATCTCGGCATTGTCAAACACCTCGGCCGCCGCGCGGCAGAACAATCTGCTTTTGGCGTAATAAAGCTTTCGCAGCTTGCGTAAATGCTTTTCAAGCTCTCCCGATTCAATATAGCACCTTAGAGCTATCTGCTCGGTCTTGCCGCAGGTCTGATTGTAAACTCCGCGGCGCGCGTAAAATTCCGGAACAAGGCGGTCAGGCAGCGCCATATAGGCTATACGGACACTCGGCAGAAGCAGCTTAGAAAAGCTGCCTATATAAACTGTGCTTTCAGGGCATTTACCCTGAAACGCTGAAACGCTGCGCGCAGTATAGCGAAGCTCGCCGTTGTAATCATCTTCTATAATAAGTCGGCGTCCGTCCTCACGCGCCCATTCTGCAAAGTCCCCGCGCCGCGCCGAAAGCCCTGTAACGCTTATTTTAGAAAGCGAGGAGGGTAAAAGAAAAAGTATATCCGCACCGCTTTTTTTAAGACTGTCTGTCTTCGCGCCGTTTAAATCGCAGCCGAGCGGAAAAGTATTTATGCCGTAATCCGAAAATATGCGCTCCGCCTGCTCAAAGCCGCTCTCCATACCAATCAAGCGGTTTCTGCCCGTAAGCCCGCAAAGAATATTGAGCAGCGGTCCAATTCCCGCACCGATAACAATATTCTCCGGCGCCGTTCTTACGCCCCGCGCCTTATAGGAATAAGCCGCAAGTGCTCTGCGCAGTTCCGGCTCGCCCTGCGGGTCGCCGTATGATATAAGCGCGGAGGTGTCCCTGAGCACCTGTCTTACAGACCGCCGCCAAAAATTCAGCTCTGCCGCGGCGGCATCAATTTTCCTGCCCGAAAAATCATACCTCACACGGGGCTCCGCTGTTTCTTCCGCCGCATTTTTCCGCGGCGGTTTTGAGCCTGAGCATATATAAATATCCTCTGTACGGAGAGCTTTCCGCCATACCTTCTATGCAAAGCTTTAAATAAGCGCTTTCGACCGTTGTTCGGCTGACGCCGAGCTGCGCCGCCGCCTCCCTTATAGAGGGCAGGCGCTCCCCTTTTTTCATTATTCCGCTGTAAGCGGCGGCGGCAATCTGTTCATAAAGCCGCTGGTATACAGCCCCGCTTCCGGAGCTCAAGTCGACAAAGTCAAGCAGCATAAAAAAACTGTCCTTTTAAAAATGTATTATTTTGTATATTTATTCAAGTACACTTTTCTGCTATAATGATAACACTTGCAAAGCACATGCGCAACATTAAATTTCGGAAAACGGGGAAGCTTATATGAAAACAACGCATCAGAAAATTCTCAACGTAACCTTTATCGCCCTATTTGCGGCGCTCTGCTACATAGCGCTGACGGTATTTTTCATTCCGTTCGCCAATATGTACATACACTTCGGAAACCTGATAGTGGTGCTGGCCGCGCTGCTGATAGGCGGCTGGCAGGGCGGGCTTGCCGGCTCTGTAGGTATGGGGCTGTACGATATTTTAGGAGGTCACGCCGACTCCGCCCCCAAGACCTTTGTCTTAAAGCTGCTCATTGGTCTTGCCACCGGACTGGTCTACACCTTTCTTGCAAAGCGCAGAAAATATCCCTCGGTACCGCTTTATATATCGGGCGTTATTTCTTTGATGACAGCCTCCGGGCTTCTTGTATATACGCTTACTGAAAATCACGCCTATACGGGAGAGGGCGCGGTATTAAGTCCGATATTTTTTGCAATAGGAATACTCTGCATCGTTTTCGGCTTGCTTAAAACCAGACTCTCTCACAAAACCGCGGCAGCGGTCGTAGGTGCCTCCTGCGGAATGCTCGTAAATCTTATCGGAGAAACGGTATGGAAGCTCGTAACCTTTCTGCTTGCAGGTTCAGGTTTTAAGGCGGCGCTCATAACCGCCGTTCTCGGTCAGGCGTCAACCCTTATAAACGCGGGTATAGCGATAGCTGGTGGCGTAGCCCTCTTCTGTGCACTCGAAAAGCCTTTTTCAAAAATACTCGGAGAAAAATAGCAATCTGCGCAGGCTCGGAACCTAAAATTCAAAAAACAGATACGGACTGGCAATAGGCAAGCCCGACCCCTCATATAATTAAGCAAAGCATTTTGAAAAGAGGGATCGGACTTGTTTTTTAATCTTTTAATGGATATTGCCTTAAATCTTTACTATTTTGCGCTTCACGTAACCGGCGGAGGCTCGTTTCCGCCGCCGCTGTCAGCGGCAAGGGAGGCAGAGCTTCTGGAAAAAAGCCGCGGAGGCGACATTGAGGCAAGAAATACTCTTATAGAACATAATTTGCGGCTGGTAGCCCATATAGTAAAAAAATACTATAATACCGGCGCCGATCAGGACGATATGATTTCTATAGGAACTATTGGGCTTATAAAGGCGGTATCCACCTTCAACAGCGACAAGGGAATACATCTTGCCACCTATGCGGCGCGCTGTATAGAAAAACCAATCCACTCATAACGGCTCTATGTTTAACTATTTTATGGCTTAATATAAAGTTTTACGAAATCCTCAGCCGCGGCAGTAACTGCAAACACCGCACTTAAAAGCCTTTACCGATGTTTTCCGTTTAAAGCATCCGTATTTCATTCATCTTCAACTCACCATTATAATTCAAAGCTTGCCTTTAAGCGAATATCCTTTGAAGAAGAACCCACGAATACTGTAAACTCTCCTTTTTCCAATTTCCAATCGTCCGTTGCTTCATCAAAGAAAGATAAATCTATGTTAGAAACCGAAAGCTTGATTTCTTTAGTTTCCCCGGGAAGCAATTCAACCTTTTTAAAGTTTTTCAGTTCCTTTAAAGGTCGCTTCACACTGCAAACAGGGTCTCCAATGTACAGCTGCGCTATTTCCTTAGCTTTTACGGTGCCTATATTTTTTACCTTAAAAGCAGCCTCTGCACCGTTTTCCGTCGGCTTGACCGATAAATCGGAATATTCAAATTCACTATATGAAATACCATGCCCAAATGGAAATAAGGGTTCAATATTATCATACTCAAAACCTCTGTAGCCAACAAGAATATCCTCATTATATTTACAGCTTTCAGCCTTATATTCACCGTATCTTGCAACAGGAGTATCAGAGTACTCCTTCGGCAAAGTAAAGGGCATTTTTCCGCTGGGACAGATTTCACCTGTTAATATATCAGCCAGTGCATGTCCTCCCTCCATTCCTGCATACCATGTCCAGATAACAGCCCTTGCCCTATCTATCCATGGCATTGAAACGGGCGAGCCTGCAGTCAATACAACAACTGTATTCTCGTTTGCCTCTATAAGCTTTGGAATCAACATATCCTGCTCACTCGGAAGCTTCATATGCGGCTTATCCAAGCCTTCGGTATCAAGGCTGTGGTCAAGACCGCCGCAATAAATGACATAATCCGCCTTTTGAGCTTTCTTAATTAATTCATCTACAGTTGAAGTATTTTTCTGATCCTCCGGTGTGAGCCATCCAAATTTAAAATTGATATTTCTGCCGCCTGCCTTTTCAACCCTTATTTCAATATCAACGCTGTCGCCCTTTTTATAATTAAAGGCACAGGGAACCTCCTGAACATCACGCCACATATTATAGCAAATATTAACACATTTTTTACCGTTTATCCTTACAGCAGCGGCACAGTTGGTGGAAAATTCAAACATATATTTGCCGTCCTTGGGAATATCAATAGAACACAGCACGTCATAATAATCCGCAGTACCGTTTTCAATATTTGCAGTATTACAAATAGATTCTATTTTTGTTGTTTCACCGTTGTCTTCCGCGGTATAGGCTATTTGCTTATAATTTCTGCAGCCTGCGCCTAAATCTATAATATTAAGATTCTGTAACGGCACAGTTTTATAGTCAAGATCAAATTTACCGCTTTCATATTCTATTTCGCATGAATCTAAAAGTCGATCCTTAATTCCCTGCAGAGGTGTGATTTCATACAGCGGATGTATACCGCTGCTGCTGCCTCCCGCAGCATGCATTGCATCTGCGTTTGGTCCTATAACAAGAATTTTCTTAAGTTTTGACTTATCTATCGGCAAAAGACTATCCTCATTTTTAAGAAGAACCATTGCTTCTGCGGCAATATCGTAGGCTACTCTTTGGTGCTTTTTAGTATTAAATTCACCTTTTTTTCTGTCAGGACTAAGCTTATTTATGCTGAACATGAGGCGAAGAATTCTTCTCACTTTATCATCTAAAAGCTGTCTTACTTCCTCGCTCTGTTTTGCCTTTTCAAGGAAAGCATCAGCCAAATAATATTCGTTATAAGGCTTATTTGTACCCATTTCGAGGTCAAGTCCGTTATATATACATTCGTTTGTATTATGAGCTCCGTCCCAATCGGTAAGAAATACGCCCTTAAAGCCCCATTTCCCTTTAAGAATTTTATTGACAAGATAATCATTATGACAGCAATGCTGATTAAGATATCTGTTATAAGCACCCATAACAGAAGATGCACCACCCTCGATGACAGCAGAATAAAATCCTTTTAAATATATTTCATGAAGCGCTCTCTTACTCACTTCAACATTTACATTGCCTCTGTCAAGCTCCTGATTGTTAAGTGCATAATGCTTTACACAGGCAGATACATCCTGTGATTCTATTCCCTTAACAACATTTGGAGACATTTTTTCAATAAGGCAAGGGTCTTCGCTCATATATTCAAAGTTTCTGCCGCAAAGAGGTGTACGGATTATATTGATACCCGGTCCTAAAATAATATCCTTTTCGCGATATCTTGCCTCGCTTCCCAAGGTTTCACCGAAAAGCCTGCTAAGCTCAAGGTTCCAAGTAGCCGCAAGCGCTGTTCCGGTAGGAAGATATGTACAAAGATCCTCAGGTCTGTTAAGGCAGGTCCACGCATGCCGTTCCGGTTCTGATCTGACACCGTGAGGTCCGTCCATCATAGCAAGCTCATTGATGCCTAATCTTTCTACTCCGTTTGAATAGAATTTGGAATTTGCGTGGCACATTGCCACCTTTTCTTCTAAGGATATTTTGCTTAATAATTCATTTATTACGTTTTCGTTTTCAAGTTTCATTACTCACACCCGCTCTGCTTAATAGCGTGATTAATTATCTCTCTTACTTTCAGCAAATAATCCTCATTACGGGGATATTTTTTAAAGGTTATAGGCTCTATCCCGTTTTCAAGGATATTCAACACATAATCCCTCCCGTAAAGCTGTTCGCATAGCTTAAAAGCCCGAATATCCTGCAAAGCATCAAAAAAGACAAGAAGTCTTATAGATTCCCACGGCTTTCCGTCAGGTCCGGGATAAACCGAAAAAGCATCTCCGGCAGAACCGAAATATTCACCGTCTGTGCTCATAAACGGATTGACAAAAGCATAAGAAAACTGATTATAGTAAAAGTTATAACCCCAATGCAGAAAACCTTCTAAATTAAACTTATAAATTTGGGTTCCGATTATTCTGTTGCGATGTGATGACATAGCAATAAAACGGTTGGAAACCTCTTTACCTTCACATAAACAGTAATAACCCCACAAATTATCTGCATTATTTTCTATGAACGGTTCGATATGCTGTATAGAAACGACCGGATTTTTCATAACACCCTTTGAATAAAACTCATAGCTTGAAAGTGCATCGATAATCGTATAGCCCTCTAATAATGATACCACTACAGATTTAGCAGCAAGATAGTCTTCTATTTGCTCTGCGTTAGGCTCATCTGAAATATGAAAAAAACATCTTTTATCTGCCGAGCCGAGACTTCGCATATAATCTAAAAAAGCAGGTATAAAAGCTTTTAAAAACTCTATATAATCTTTTCCCGTAGCTTCAGTTTCCCAGCCGAATATTCTTTTATACTCTCCGTCTACCGTTGCCATAATCTTAGGAGCTGCCTTTGCGCCCCACTGGGTAAAAAAATGTGAAATTTCAAAATATTTTATCCCTATGCGGTTACACATTTCAATCCAGCGTTTAAGCAGTGAAAAGTCGAACGAGTATACACCTTTATTTTTCTCGACTCCTACTAACTGCATAGTAGACCGTTCCCCGCCTACATAAGTATCTAAAGGCGGAGTAAACACAGGAGTAAGCAAGGTGTTCACACCGTATCTTACAGCAGTTTTTGCAAAGTTTTCAATGATTTCAAAGTGCTTTTCACTAAAAGTTTCAGTTCTGTAATAATCCTTTAAAGAATCACAATAAAACCACTGAGAGTATTTAATATCCTGTTCGGGCAAATAGGCATCAATAATTTCAAGCTCAAAAATTTCGGAATATTTTTCTTCACCTGCGTTAAAACAAAAGGTTATAGGATATACGCCGGCTTCTACTTGACCTTTAGTGTCAACCTCAACCATTAATGCTTTTAAATTTTCACTCACTATAAGTCTTCCGTTAGACTCTAAAGGCTGCAGTACATCAGGATATAACCCAGGCTTTTTTCGCAAAAAATAATCATCGCAAAATTTCCTTTCTGCCGCAAGCTGAACTGGAACAGACTCAATACGCCAAACCTTCACATATTGCTTTATATCAGAATTTATACTCAAGAACGAATAGCATCTATCATTTTCGTTAGAATAAGCTACACAAAAATGAAAAAGCTCATTTTTTAGACAACTTCCTCTTTTATATTCTTTTTTTATTCCAATATCCTCATCTAAAAAACATTTTTCCAAAGAAGATATGATTTTTATACGCATAATCCTAACCCCCAAAAGGCAAAAAATTCATACCTTTCATAACTGTTGTTTCTTTCCCGTTTAAAACTATTTTACGGTTACTCATAGAATAAATCACCCATTCTGACAAATTGCGGTCTTCGCAAACAAATTGTCCGTTTTTTTCATAACAATTATAGCTGACAAAACCGTTTTCTGTTTCATGGATAAAAGCTTTGCCAAAAACTGTTTCCATTAAACATTTAAAATGCTCATGAACATCGTTATCACAGCTGCCGCCGTAATCCTTGTCCCAAAGCTCAGGTTTATTCCAAGGCTGCAAATACTGATTTATAAGTGTTCCGCTTTTTTGTCGCCACCAATCAGAAATCATCGGCAAATAGCATTCACCGACAACTGTTTCTGCTGTTTGAATATTACCTTTTGAAGAGCCTCTTTTTAAATTTTGACCCACTATACACGGATCAGCCACATAACCCCAATTAAGAATACCGTTACAATCAACGCATTGCATACAAGCTCCGATAGTATCCATAGTATCTTTTATATATTCAAGTTTTCCCGTAAGCAAATAAAGATAATAAGTAGCATAATTTTTCCAGCTGGTCCAACCGTGAGGTGCGTTTATCATGTTAGAAAAGAAATTAAGGTCATAGCGTGCCTCCCAAAAACGGGCGGTACATCCCCTTACACGGCAATCCGGTATAAACTGCTGCTCAAGGCATCTATGTTTCTTTAATACCAATTCTGCGGCATTTGCAAGCTTAGTCCGCTCCTCCCCCTCAGGCAGCAAAAGCGCCATATATCCTAATTGCAGACTTTCACAAGAAATCATACCGTCTTCAAAGGTCATTTGTCCCTCTGTTTGAATATTATCCAGAAGCTCCTCCAAATTCTTTATTGCTCTGTACGCACTCTGAAAATGAATGCTATATCTTTCAGTCATTCCTGCTTTCCGTTCTGCCAATGCCAATTCAAGCATAGATTTAGCCGGATAAATAACACAGGTGTAATGTGTATTATGATTGCGGTAACTGCCGTCATTCCGTTGTACCTTCATCAAGCATTCTGCCAAATCATTTGCCTTGTTAAGATATTCTATATCACCAGTCAGTTCATAAAAATCCGCTAAAAGTGACATCATCGTAGAAATGTTCTGTAATCTGTCCGGAAGTGCTTTTTCTTTCATTTTAATTTTTCCGCTTTGCGTTTCGGTCAAACATTTAAAAAAAGCATTAAATTCATTACAAAGCGAATCGGTATATTCCGCATTTTTAATTACAGACGCGTACAAAACACGGGAAAAATAGCCATACCAGCTTTCACAATGCGTGCCGGGCTTTTGCTGACATATTTCCGCGCTTTTTCGGGCACAATCAAGGTAATAAAACCAATCCTTACGCACAAAAACTGATACCTCTGCCGAATTTTCAAGAAAAACAGTATTAAGCCCCTCTTTAAGAGTGCCGCTATATTTTTCTCGGTCAATATACAGACTTTCGCCCTGCTCTAAGGTGAACTTATTAAGATGAGGAACTTTTATCGATGCGTATTTTTCTATAAATCTGTACAATTCCTCTTCGGAATCACACTCTTTAAAATAAAGGTCAATATTTATAGGCTTTTCGTTCAAACCATCACTCGAAATCGGATGCCTTTTAGGCTGAGGATAAGTGTTAATAAACTCTACCGAACTGGTATAAATTCTATGTCCTACAATATCAAAATCACAGTCACTGTATTCATTTTTCCAAGAAACTATTTTAGAGGTTGAACAAACCGATACTATCTTTCCCAACGGAGACATAAAGCAGGACCAAAAGCCGTTTTTTTCACATCTGAGTGCAGACGGGAAATACTTATCGTTCCAATCTGGATATTTATCCATATAAGCATCTATTCCAAGCCTAAAGCCTAATCTTTTTAACTTTATTGGAAAATCAGATTTTAGAGATATACTTATATTAAGAATATCATTTTCCGATTTTTCTGATACGGAAAAATCAATACCGTTTTCTTTATAATCTCCTGTCCTGTAAGGAATCAGAACAGTTCCGTCATTATTTTCAATATAAAAATTTTTACCGTATTCATCTGTTCTAAAAGGAATATTCATTGTTTTCTCCTATCTGAACGAAAAAACCTTTTGCAGCTTTGGCTGAGTACCCTCTTCAAGCTCCGTATCCATAATAAAATACTCTCCGTATCCTCATTTCAACGGTCCGCAATTTCACGTTCTCTTAAAACCTTTGCGGCATGTTCAACACAAAATTCACATTTATAATATTCAAACAGTTTATCGCTAACATATTAAACAGTATAATTGTAAATTGCAGCCTTTTCAATAATTTTTTTCTTTTCATCCTAAACTTATCGTGACAACGCTTATATTCGTCATTTTTATCCTGAACTACTGCTGCTTTTCACGCATGCTTTCCATAAATCACTCACCGCTGCTTTTAACATAAGGCTTATCACATTCAGGTATTGGGGTATTATAGAAGGTTATAGGCACAAACATTCTAGTCGGATGACCCTTTGAAGTAATATCAAGAATAAATTCATAATGTTCACCCTCTAACTTTTCAGGAGCCTTTACTTTAAAACTAAACTCGCCCTTTCCTATGCAACCGTGATCGTTTTCAAGGCAAAAACTAAAATCTTTATTGGGAAGAATAAGTGAATCCGGTTCTGTAATACATTTAAACTTAAGCCATTGATGCTGCCGAATATTATTCTTCATTCTTACAGTAATAGTATAAATTTTTCCGGCTTTAATATAAGGCGGTTCGCCGTAATCTAACCAAAGTTCAAACAGTGGAGAAGAGTAATGCGTTGCAAATCTGCGTTGTTCAGATTCAGTAATAAAATCAACTGTATAAAAATTATTGTAATTGATATTTTGCTTGAAAAGCTTTGTCTCATCACATAATATTTCAAATCCCGTACCATTACACACTTTACAGTATTCCTGACCTAAAAACTCCGGTATGGCGCAAATAATTCTGTCCGTTAATTCTTCTACTGTCTTTGGCAGTGTACATCCGGCATCCGAGCTGTTAATGAAGCGGGTTATTATTTTATTTCCAATAGGTTCTTTCCACTTATTTGGAATATTTTTCTCACCGTTAATTATTCCTAAAACAGCACCAACCGTAGCAGCAGTACAATCTGCATCTTCACCGCAATTTACAGCAAGGCATATACTTTTTCCAAAATCTCCTTCCCCGTATAACAGACCGAGAATTATAAAGCCAATATTGCTTGGTGCATCAAATCCCAATTCACCTCTGGGCAGTTCTGCTGCTGATTCCTTATCGGTACAACCTAAAATCAAACCAAAAGTAGCAGGGAAATGAATAAGTAATTGCTTTCGTACCTCCTTCCAATCGATTCCTTTCTTATATGACTCAATAACAAATCTTGTAGCTTTAGCAACTGCACAATTTTCGGGTATGTAACTAAGTCCTATCTGAAGCAAAGTATTAATATCATTTTCACAAAACGCGGCGCTCTCTACAGCAGCGCAAAATACAGCCGAATAAACGCCTTCTTCGCTATGGTCTATTATGGCATCCTCTAACATATATCTTACAGCAAGGTTAGGATTTCCGGGCGCAAGACAGCTCCAGATTTCGGAACGTATAAAAGCTCCGCAGCTATTCCTGTTCGGATTATACAAAAATCCCGAAATCGGCGGTACAATACCCTTTTTCAAATTGTTTTTTGCTGCCCCGTATTCGCTCCAGTTAGGGTCAATGAAAGATATCCAATATTCCGCCAAAACCGATGCATCTACGTACTTACCGTTTCTCTCTACGGCATTTAACCAGACAAGCTGTAAATCAAGGTCATCATTAGCTATAGGAGCGCCTAAATCCTGAATATAAAAATTCACATCATTAAGTCCACGGCAGCATTCAAAAGGCGAGCCTAAGGTGCCTCCTATATTCTTACCAAGCCAGCATCCAAGCATTTTTTCTTTAATTTCTTTAATACTTAATTTCATATTTCAACACCACAAAATATATTTTTAAATTTTTAAGTGTCAAGCCGAATATCATATTTTCTTATCTTCAACATATAACCTGTTTAATTTTTAAACATTTAAACTTAGGCGATGCCCATAACGGGCATCACCTGAAAGTATTAATATCAATTAATATTTTACCGATATTTTAAGAGCACATCCATCACCCTTGAAGTTACCTGTTAATGTATACTGAGGAATAACCGTATCTGCGCCGTTAGCAGTTGCTTTGATTTCTGTATAGAAATGGCTATGCATATGACCGGTAAACACGCCTTTTATAACATCGGCATTTTCGGTAATAAGACTGTAAACCGCCTTATCTACTTCGGTATCCGTGCTATTATTGCCGGTGAGAGTATAAAAATCTTTTGTCGTCTGGTGGTCTGCATAAAGATATGTGAGAGGAACTGCATACTTATCCTTTGCCACGCCGGTGCTTATAGGGCAATGCTGGAAAATAAGCACAGTATATCCGTTTTCCTTAGCGGTAGTTATGTCATTAGCTAGGAAAGTATCCATTGTACCTGCAACACCGTTGTAGGTAAATTCTCCGGCAAAGTATTTTTCATAATTATCACCGCTGCCGTTGTTAAGAACTATACACATAACTTTTTCTTTTATAATTTCAGAATAATAATAAGGATTATTCGGCCAATACTGCTCTAATAATGAATACCTGTCTTCTAAACTTTCGGTATCGGTATAATCTCCATACCAAACCTTTCGGAATTCGTGATTACCTACCGCAGCCCGTGCGCCGCTGTTACCCAGAACATTATTAAGCAGCTGCAATGAGCCTA
>CALWUZ010000179.1 GCA_944384845.1 uncultured Clostridia bacterium | reverse complement strand
GAATCGAGGATACCACAAAAAGGTTTTTATTCTCGTTAAGATCAACCGTCTGCACCATTTTAAGCCCGCTTACGGCAATAAATCCGTAAAGCGCAATGCAGACTCCTCCCATAACGCAGGAGGGAATTGAGCTGACAAAAGCCACGAAAGGCGAAAGAAAAGAAATCAATATTGCGCCGACCGCTGTCGCAATAATCGTTGCCACCGAGGCATTTCTTGTAATCGCGACGCAGGCGACCGATTCGCCGTAGGTAGTGTTCGGGCAGCCGCCGAAAAAGCCGCCGATCATAGAGCCTACACCGTCTCCCAAAAGAGTACGGGAAAGACCCGGATCCTCAAGCAGATCTTTTTCTATTATGGAGGAAACATTTTTATGGTCGGCAATATGCTCCGCGAACACAACAAACGCAACCGGAACATAAGCCACCGCTACGGTACCTATATATGCTCCCGATATTTCGCCGAAGCCGCCGAAGGCCGTCAGAAAGGTAAAATCAGGTACGCTGAAAAAGGTGGAAACGCCGACTCCGTCCGACACAAGAGCGGAAACGGATGAAAAATCGGAAATTTTAAGAGCATCTATATCCGCCGCAAAGCCTATGGCGGTGAAAATACCCGCTATTACATATCCGCATAGTATTCCGATGATAAAAGGAATCATCTTAGCGGTTTTTTTGCCGTAGGTAGAGCAAACCACCGTGACGATAAGCGTTATTATTCCGCACAGAACGGCTATCAGTGTCGAGCCGCCCTCGACGTTTGTTTTCTGAAGATCGCTTATCGCGCTTGAAGCAAGCGAAAGTCCGATAATCGCTACTGTGGGTCCTATGACCACTGCCGGCATAAGGCGGTTTATCCAGCCGACGCCGACCAATTTAACAATCAATGCAATGACAACATAAACAAGCCCCGCGAAAACAGCGCCGATAATAAGACCGAGATATCCGAGAGCGACAGTCGCGGCGCCCGCAAAGGCAGCGGACATCGAGCCGATAAAAGCGAATGAAGAGCCTAAGAAGACCGGGCTTTTGCGCTGTGTGAAGAGCACGTAAACCAGAGTTCCCACGCCCGCTCCGAAAAGCGCCGCAGCGGTGCTCATAGCATCCTCTCCGGTAAGACCGGCATTGCTGCTTACGATAACCGGTACTACAAGGGTGGCTGCCATTATGGCGAGAAGCTGCTGAATCGCAAAGACTACAAGCTGACCGAACTTCGGCTTGTCCTTTACATTGAAAATCATTTTCATTTTTACTTCCTCCGTATTCCGCTCCGCTTACATCGGCCGTCTTCTCTCCGGCTTTCCGAGCACGGAAACGTTATTTATATCAACAGCCGCATAGACTGTTTATACCTCATACAGCTCCACCGCCGTGGCATTGTCAAACGGCGGTATTCTCACCGCTATCAGCTCTGATCTTGACGTGGGAACGTTTTTTCCGACATAGTCCCCCCGTATAGGCAATTCCCTGTGACCTCTGTCAATCAAAACCGCCAGCTGCACCGCCGCCGGTCTTCCGTAGCTCAGCAGTGCGTCAAGCGCGGCTCTTACAGTTCTTCCGGTATACAGCACGTCGTCTACAAGTATCACCTTTTTTCCGGCAATTGAAAACGGCAGCCTTGCCGGAAGTATAACCGGATCCGGCGAAGCGTCCGCCCTGTCGTCACGGTAATATGTAATATCTATTTCTCCCGTAGGAACGCGCATGCCTTCTATATTATATATATTGTCCGCAATAACGTCCGCAAGAGATACCCCGCGTCTTTTTATTCCTATAATACACAGTTCGCTGCTGCCGCTGTTTTTTTCGAGTATTTCGTGCGAAATCCGTTTAAGCGCTCTTGTAACTGCGGCCTCATCCATAAGTGTCGCCTTGAATTTTCCCATAAAGCCCTCCGAAAACAAACAAAAAAACGCCCCGACCTACGGTCAAGACGTTACAGCCTAATGCACAGCCGCAGCATATAATAATATCAGTCACTGTTGCCGCATAATTGCCTTGCCGGTATCGCTGTACCGTCTTAAAGGATTTAACCTTATATAATATATCACAAGCTGCGGTGTTTGTAAAGTCTTTTAAGCGGCATAATAAAAATTTATCAGTATATTGTGTAAAATTTTTAATTTATAGCATAAATCCCCCACTTTTGGTGTAAAATACTATTGTACAAGCATTCACTGCCCCCACTTTGCGCGATTTCGTAGGATTGCACAACCTAAATGTCAATTTATGTCATTATTTTGCTTATTACAAAAGGTTACAGCTTTGTAACCTTTTTGAAATCATTATTTTTTTATAGTTTTTAACTAAAAATAATATATTTCAAAACTTTGACATAGTGGATTTAATGGTATATAATAGCCAACGGCTTGCAAGATTTATTCCAAAGGAGTCATTTGATGTTAGAAAAAATAAAGTATGGTTTGTCACAGAGCCTGCTTTCTAAACAAACACGTATACGGTGCATAGCGGTTATGACCGCCGTCACCATTGCGGTGATTACTTTACTCGATCTGTCCTTAAATACAATTAAGGTTTACGACGGTGAAAAAACCTATACCGTCCGCTCGCTTAACAGAAACGCTGCAAGCGTTCTTTCAAATCTTGATTTAAAGTCGGAGCGCTACAAAATCACAAAAACAACCGTAACCGACCGCTTGACCACCATAGAGCTGGCATATTCGTTTCCGGTCTTTGTCACAAAGGGAGAAACCACTTCCGAAATTGAGTTTATCGGCGGAACCGTGGCAGAGGCTCTGACTCTCGCAGGATATGAGCCCGACGAGTACGATTTTATCGAGCCGGCGCTTGATACGGTGATTGATGACACGATATATATTGACTATACGGATATAGAATATATCGACGGAAGCTATACTGAGGTTATACCGCACACAATCGAAACCGTCTATTCATCCTCAAAAGCCTCAGGAACAACAACGCTTGAGGAAGGCTCAGACGGATTAAAGCAAGTCAACTTTACCGAAAAGCTTGTGAACGGGCTTTCCTCGGAGAAAACCGTTACCGGAGAAGTTATTTTGGAAGCGGCGGTAAACGGGAAAAAAATAATCGGCACCAAAAAATCGGTCGCAGCGGTCTCAGCCGCTGCGGTAACAACCAGCGCTTCGGTAAAATCTATTTCCACACTTACGCCCGCTTCGCCCATACAGCTTGACAAAAACGGCGCGCCGGTCAAGTACAAATCCAAAATCACCGCCAGAGCGACCGCTTACACCTACACCGGAAACAACTGTTCCACCGGAGTCGCTCCGCAGCCGGGCTATATTGCGGTAAATCCTAAGGTTATACCATACGGCACCAAGATGTATATAAAAACCGCTGACGGCAGCGTTATATACGGTTACGCGGTAGCCGCGGACACCGGAGGATTCGTTAAACAGTACCCGAACGGCGTGGATTTGTTTATGACGACCAAAAGCGCCTGCATAAACTTCGGAGTGCGGAACGTGGAAATATATATACTCGAGTAATTTACGCGAGCTCTGACAAATAACAGCTTTTCACAAGGCTTAAACAAAAAGCGGCTTGAAGCCGCTTTTTAATTTTATATAAATATAAATTCAGGGCAGCATATAAGAAAACTCAATAATTTGCAAAAAATCACCGCGCAGGTACCTGTCATAAATCACCGGAAGGAGCGGAAAGCAGACAGATAACAAATATTATATCAATTAAAAAGCAGTTAAAAATCGGAACGGTTATCCCGCTCCGAAGTGTCAGCAGGCAGCAAAAAAGCTGCTGCTCCGATACGAGTGCCAAACTTTGACAAAGAAAAAACCCCGAACACGAATTGCGTGTCGAGGCTTTCGTCTGTCAAGAGGCTACAAAAAAGATATATTTGCATTTTTTCAGAGGGTTTTGAACCATTGTAACTTCCTCTTTTATTTTTTTATATCATATCATATTTTCACATATTTGTCAATCCATGCGAATCCATTTATTGCTCGTCGGATTAAATTTTTGGTTCACTTAACAAGTTGTTGCCGTAATTTCATCCCACCTACGAATACCACTTTTATTGTTTCTTTGGATTCAACAATTACGCATTCGAGTATCTGTCTGACGATTTGATCGTCATACTCCATTGGATGATTCTGCATCCCATCAAGTATTGTGAATATCTGATCAAGTCGAGATTTAGCATTTTCTCGTTTGCATTGAATATTCATATACTGTTCAAGCTGCACGGTGAGTTGCTGCTTTTCAGACATCAGTGTGTTTGCCCGTTCCTCATCGAAATTTTCTATATTCCCTTCAGATACCGCTTCAAGCATTTTCTTGAATTCAGCATCGATTTCTGCTATGCGTATTTGGATATCGAGGCTTTTATCTTCAGTATTTTCTGCATCAAGCCCCATACCGATGTGCAGTTTTAAATTTTTCAGCACATCGACATTTTGTTTTGCCGTTCGCATAATGGCTTCCATAATGGCTTCATGCAGGACACTTTCTTCTATACTCGGTGACTGATGGCAGTATTTCTTGCCGTAGTCTAATCGGTTGATACATCGCCACACAATTTTCTTTTCGCCTTTTATCGTCCATGTACACCGTCGGTACGGAGTCCCGCATTCGCCGCATACGAGTAATTCAGTCAGTGCATATTTGCTTGAGTATTTGCCTTGTTCCGTTTTTGTTCCAATCTGTTTGACTTTTTGCTTACCGGATCGTCTTGCGAGTTCCTCTTGGACTCTGCCGAAGGTTACGGCATCGATGATTGCGGGATGATTGTTTTCTATATAGTATTTTGTTCGCTCTCCGTGATTTATCTTTACTTTTTTGCTGATGCAGTTTTCGGTAAAAGTTTTGTTGATAACTGCATCACCCTTGTATTTTTCATTGGAGAGAATGGATTGAATCGTCGAACTCCGCCATGTAGATTTTCCGCAGGGAGACGGGATATCCTTCTCTTCAAGGTGTTTAATGATTCCCGCAAAGCTGTCGCCTGCAAGGAATCGATCATAAATCATCCTGACAATTTCAGCCTCTTCGGGAATTATTTCAGGTTGTCCGTCTTCGCCTTTTCGGTATCCGAGAAAATATTTGTATTGGAAGGCTACATTGCCCTCCTTAGCACTCTGCGCCTTTCCCCATTTAACATTGGCACTGATGTTTTCCGATTCGCTCTGTGCTATGCTTCCGTAGATGGATATATAAAATTCGGATGATGCTTCAATACTGTGGAGGTTCTGTTCCTCGAAGTATACATCCACACCTATTTCCCGAAGCATTCGGGTGATTCTGATGCAGTCGAGAGTGTTTCGGGCAAATCGGCTGATGGATTTGGTAATTATCATATCCACCTTGCCTTTTTTGCATAGACGGATTAGTTTGTTGAATTCATCACGATGCTTCATGCTCGTTCCTGTAATGCCTTTGTCTGCGAAAATACCGACAAGCATCCATTTCGGTTCACTACGAATCCGTTCTTCATAATGATTTTTCTGTACTTCGTAACTGTTAAGCTGTTCTTCCTGTTTGGTGGATACCCGGCAATAGGCAGCTACACGAAGCTGTCGGTAACATTTCTTGATTTCTTCTGTGATGTTTATGGTGGCAGGAATAACCCGTACCACTTTTTTTGCCGTTGCCGTCTGCATCATGCAATCTGCTCCTTCCGTATTTTTTGATTATTCAGTAATATGAGACCGACCGTTCCATCCGTGCCGAGAAGTACTGATTTTACGGTACGCCGGCATAAGTCGGCCGAGAAAGCAGAAAGCGGACTGGATTTCTCAAAGTCCGTTTTCAATCTTTTGGCTATATACTTTTCGGAATCTATCTGCGCATATTTAAGAGAGATACACCTTATCATTTTTTTCAGCAGATTATCTTTGGAGAAATTGTATGTTTCAAGCATATATGCAATTTCTGCATTCAATCTGCTCACATCATTGTTTGGCTCGTTGTGTTTTTCTGCGATTACTATTATATTGGGATGGCTGATAACTGTATTAAGTGTATCTGTAATGTTTTTCAGCAGGTTCTCATCCGACAGGCTGATTGCGGTTTTACATTCTTTGTTTACACAGATCCATCGTTCTGTTATCCTGTATCGCGGATCATGTCTTCTCTGCATTTCACAGCCGCAATTCGAACATATCACCGGAAGATTCAGCTTGAAAATATCCGCTGTCCTGTCCGTATTCTTCTGTGTGTTCCTGCTGCATTTCAGATTTTGCATTTTTTCATAGGTATCGGCTGTTATCAACGAAGGATAACCGTCACTGCCGAGATATCGTTTGTCCTCGATTATCCGCATAAGCCGTGCCTTGTTCCATCCGCTAATTCCGGACACATATTCAACTTGTTCCTCATTGAGCTTTTTCGCAATCTGCAATAGAGACAGTTCGCTGATATACCATTCAAAAATCTGACTGAGGATTTTTGCCTCTGCTGTATGGACGCAGACCACACCGTTTTTATAGCAGTATCCGAAAGGAATGTTTCTGTTTTTCATACTGCTTTACACTGTCCTTTTTCAGATATTTTTTCAGTCAGCTCAATCCCTCCGAGCAATTTGAAAATTAATTCCGAATTGTTTAAAGGCGTTATGCTTACAACAATCTGCTCGAAAAGCTCACTGTCAAATTCATAATTTGTTTCCGTTTCCTTAAGGGCTTTATTGAGTATTTTCAAGTTATCAAGAAGTTCATCATCCTTATCCTCGGACAATTTTTTCCTTCGTTCTATGCGCAGGTCTTTAATTTTATTACTGAGATCAGTGGATTGCGCAGCATAATCCGAGGCGCTTAGAATGCCTTTTGTGTGCAGTCTTGCAAGAAGCAGATTTCTTGTGCTGAGATCGGCAATCTCTTTATCAAGTCCTTTAATTATTTCTTGATTTCCGCTTGTACGGTACTGCACTTCTTCGATTTGTTTAATCAGTGAGTCAAGGAGATATTCTCTGTTTTCAATTAGTTTCATCGCCATAAGCTGAAAGCTGGCATATATCTCATCTTCCTGTATTCTTATTTTAATGCATTTGGTTGCGCCGGAGGATTGTCCCGAACATAACCAATATGCCTTTCCTCTTATGATTTGCCTTCGGAATGTTCTTCCGCATTCCGGGCATTTCAAAATGCCTGACAAAGGATATACTTTTTTCTTTTGCCCTGTATGTGACTTTCGTTTCTTTTGCAATTCTTGCACCGCTTGGTAAATTTCTCTGCTGACGATGGCAGGATTGTTGTTTTCTACATAGTACTGAGGCTTTTCGCCTCTGTTCTTTACTTTTTTAAATGGCAGGCTTTCTGTAGTGTAACTTTTTTGAAGCAGAGTGTCACCTATATATCTTTCGTTGTTTAAAATATAGTCAACTGTGGAGATATACCATTTTTTTCGACCATTCCGTTTTGCTGTTTCTTCTTCATTAAGTATATTGGTGATTGTTTGTTTTCCTAAGCCCTGCAGATACAGGTCAAAGATTTGTCTTACTACGACTGCCTCAGCTTCGTTAATTTCGAGTTGTCCGTTGACAATGTTGAATCCATAAACTGGGGTGCAAATTTTAAATTCACCGGATTCCATTCGTTTTTTACAGCTCCAACGCATATTCTCTGATATGGTTATACTTTCCTGCTGTGCCGCCATACCGGGAAATGTTACGATCATTTCGCTGTTCATCATCGCAGTATCGATGCCTTGTTCCTCAAAGTATACGCCGACTCCAAACTCGGAAAGCAGTCTGAGGACTGTAAGCAATTCTTCTGTGTTGCGGGCAAATCTTGATATTGATTTCACGATGATTCGGTCGATCAGCCCTTTTTTGCAGTTACGGATCATTCGATTGAATTCACTGCGTTTTTCCGTACTTGTTCCTGTAATTCCTTCGTCGGCGTAGATATCTACAAGTTGGTATCCGGTATTGCGCTGTGTGTATTCGGTGTAGTATCTGACCTGTGCTGCGAATGAGTGAAGCTGATCTTCGGAATTACTTGAGACTCGGCAATAAGCCGCCAAACGGATGATCTCGGCTTTTTGCTGTTTGCTTGTAATTTCTGTTATGGTTTTCATGCTTTTCTCCTTTCCGCAGGCGACTGTGCCTGCCCTGATTACCGCATTATCTCTGCGGCAAACCCACAATACCACAAGAGTTTGAAAACATCCAGAGAAAATGAAAAAGTTATCATTTTAGACATATATATTTTCAGAGCCATAGTATTCAGCGCTGATCTTGACGATTTCCTTATATTCTTCTTCGGTTAAGAGTTTCATTTTAAGCAACAGTTTCAGCATATTAACACTGTAGGCAAAGGATGTGTTCTTTATGTCATTATCCATTTTTTAATTCCTCCAAATATTTAAGTCCGAAACTTACTGCAATAGCGTAATCGATTTGTTTCATGGTTTTATTATCAACTGTCCCGACATAATTTCCGAGACGGGATTTGTCTATTGTTCTGATTTGTTCGAGCAATACCATTGATTTCTTTTTCATGCCGTTCACCGTAAAAATAACATGTGTGGGCATGCGGGCTTTATCCAGCTCGCTCGTAATCGCCGCTATGATCGTTGTGCGGCTATGTAGGTTTCCTTTATCATTTTGTAATATGATGGCGGGACGATTGCCGTCTTGTTCACTGCCGATTACCGGAGATAAGTCGGCGTAGTAGATTTCACCTCGTTTGATGCCATTCATTTTCTTTGCCTCCGTAAGTAAAAGGCGGCCGTTTACTTGAAGAGATGTAAACGGCCGCCTGTAATTTCTTGTATCAATCGTTTTGTTGTCATCCGATACTTGAACCAAGCCGCCCCTCGGAGTAACGGGAACGCATTTTCCGGTCATGCATTTGACCTCATGGGAATCTCACCCCTCCCAGGTTCTCTGCGAGGCGCCCTCCTTTGCTGCGACGGCTCACGACGCTCATCATCGCTTCAACGCTCGGCTTTAGGACTGGACGCAAGTATCTTTAATGCTTCTGCCTGTTATCGCCTTCGGTACAGATGCGCCGTACCGTCTGAGCAAATCTCATGTGGCTTGCCGGTTTCCCGACAGCAGAAGGAAAGTAAAAAATGTGCTGTACTATTCAGTTTTCAAGAAACACGGAAGCTAAATAGAAAGCCCCCTCACTTTCCATGCCGAAAAGTCAAGGGGGCTACAACCTAAAATTTTAATTTTCTAAAAGTTTCTTAAGTTTGACTCGGATTTTGCTGATCCGTTTGCTGACTGCCTGCTGTGAAATGCCGTACAAGTGAGCAATCTCTGTTTCGGTAATTTCAGCATAATAATGCCGGTAAATCAAAAGCTGTTCTTCCTCTGGAAGAGAAAGGATTGCTTGTTTCAGCTTGTCCGCCATAATTTTATTTTCAACCTGTGCAGCAATATCATTGCTATCGTCAATCAGAATATTTTCGCCGCTGAATTCATCTGTTGTGAGCATATCGTAAGATATGTCACCGTTTTCTTCTGATTGCTCATACAAATACTTCTGACGGCGCTTGTCTTTGTAGAAATCTTTGTAAGAGCTTTCTGTTACTTCCATTAGCATCCCGTGCAGCGGAATAAAAAGCTTGTCCGTATATGTGGTTTTATCTTCTTTTGTAAGACGGCAGAGTTCTTCATAGCTTATCTCAGTGTATTTGCCGTTTGATAAAATGAATACTTTCTTTGGTGCATATTTCACCTTTATTTCCTCCGATCAATCGATTTTGATTTTTCCAAAACGATTGATTGAAGGAGGATCGCGGCAATTGCTGCAACGGGCTTTTTTGCCGTGATTCCTTATTTTTGGCGCATAATAGAAAAGGCCAAATTTACCTCTTGAAAATTTAAGGGCAAATTTGGCGTTACGGTTGGGAGTTCGGCTTGGAGGCTTATCCTTTTTCCGGCTTTTCTCCATACCTTTGTTTTTCGTATAATGAGCTCGTCTTGACCGCCGAACGGTAAAACAAACTGCATTTACGGCTATGTATCGATACGCATTCAAATAGTATCACTCCAACCGCACGGCAGTACTGCCATACATGGTCAGAGCTGCGCTATACGGGGCAATACTGCCAAGCCAAAAAACTACATATTCTATTGAATAAAAAATTAGGGCTGCTATTTATTGTTTTTTTAAGACCGCAATCGTCTCTGTTTTTCTGAATTCTATTTTTACCTGATTTTTTGCAATGTGTGGTAATTTGAATACGGCGGCGAGGTTGAACACCTCGGCCGTTGTGAATTGAACACCTTCGTCGCTGTAAACTGAACAGTGTCGTCGCTCGAAACTGAACACTCTCGTCGGCGGCGTTGTACATTGACAAATTGA
>CALWUZ010000178.1 GCA_944384845.1 uncultured Clostridia bacterium | reverse complement strand
GTATTTTCGCGCAGTCTTATGTTTAACGTCCTGTAATCAAGCTGTTTTGCTTCTATTATCATAATTATACCACACCTCCGAACTTTTTTCTTCGTTTTTCAGGTGAAAAAGCGGTGTAAGCGGCGGTTTTTTTCTGCTGATCAAAATCAAGCGAGCTCAAAGGCGTTCTTTCCCTTACAAGCGAGGTGTAAATGCCTGCCCGCTGTGTGTCGCCGATTAAAATAAAACCTTTAAGGCGGTCATCTTTTATATAAAAACGCTTGATCCCGTTTTCGGATCTTTCCTCATCAAGCTCGCCGTTATAGCTGCCTGCCGTCATAGCGTGGAGACCGAAGAAGCCTATGGAGTTCATGGGAACGGCGTTGTCAAACGCCATGCTTCCGCCGCCCATATTGACTCCCGCTGCATAGCCCTGCATATACGCGTTGGGAAGAAGCGCTAAAACCCGTTTTGTGCCTGATGAAACATCGTTTCCCTCGGTGCAGTCTCCAGCGGCATAAATATCCGTCAGAGTCGTTTCCATACGGTCGTTTACGATTATTCCGCGGTTTGTCTCGCCTCCCGCCTCTTTAACAATGGCGATATTGGGACGAACGCCGACCGCGAGGACAAGTACGTCAAAATGAATTTTCACACCGCTTTTCATGAGCGCGGTATTTCTGTCAAAACGCACCGCAGTGTCGCCGAGCATTAGCTTTATTCCGTTTTCCTCAAGTCTTTTCTGCATTAAAGAGGCGCATTCCGCGTCAAGTATGCTGGAAAGTATATGATCTGAGAGGTCGCATACGGTAATTCCCGCCGCCCTGCCTGATAGCCCCTCTGCGCATTTAAGACCGATAAGACCTGCGCCGACAATCAGCACCTCGCTGTTTTCGGTCACGGCGGCTTCAAGCGCCAGAGCGTCGTCAAGCGTCATAAAGGAAAATTTCTTTTCCACCGTGTCAAGACCGTCAAAGGGCGGGACAAAGGGTGAGGAGCCCGCCGCGCAGCAGACCGCGTCGTACGGCAGGAGCGTGCCGTCGTCAAGCCCGACCTCTCCTGAGGCGCAGTCAATGCGCACCGTTCTTTTGCCGTAAATCACCCTGCAGCCGTTTTTTTGGTAGAAGTCTTCCGGTCTGTAATTCATTTTTTGAATGTCGGTCTTATTTTCAAGATAATAGGAAATCAGCGGGCGGCAGTAAACGGCGTGCCTTTCCTCCGATATGACGGTTATGCCGCTTTCCTTATCCGTGCTGCGGATACCCTCTATACATCCGGCGGCGGCGATGCCGTTGCCGATTACAACATAATTTTTCATTCCGCTTCACCCCTATCCTCATATACTATAGCCCTGTTGGGACAGCCTCTGACGCACGCGGGCTCCCCGCAGGAGTTTTGCAGGCAGAGCTCGCATTTCTGCATTACCCCGTTCTCCCCCGGAGCCAGTGCGCCGTAGGGACATACCAGAACGCAGGTAAGACAGCCGACGCACCTGGCTTTATCTATGCGCACAACGCCGTCTTCTTTTGAAATAGCGCCCGCAATGCAGCTTTTAACACAGATTGGATCGGTGCAGTGCCGGCAGGAAACCGCATAGGAAATTTTATCGTCGCCCTCGATATGTATCCGAGGATAAATCGTTTTTCCTTTAAGCGCTTCAGCCATATCTGTCATTCCGGAGTTGGCGAAGGCACAGTTATATTCACATAAGCGGCAGCCAAGGCACCACTCTTCATTTACATATACTCGTTTCATATTAATCTCCGTTCCGCCGCGTTTCGCGCGGGCTGTCATTTATTCTCCCGCATGTGAAATGCCGAGTATCTCAAGCTCCTTTTCGGACATCCCTATTCCGCGCAGCATAAGGCGGTTGCCGCGCAGCGCTTCAACCGAATTGATGCCCATACCGCCCATAAGCTCCTTTATTTCATGCTTCCACGCGGTTATAAGATTTACAAGCCGCTCGCTTCCTATATCCGGATTGAGCCGCTTTACAAGGTCGGGCTGCTGGGTAGCTATACCCCAGTTGCATTTACCGCTTTGGCAGGTGCGGCAGAGATGACATCCAAGCGCGAGCAGCGCCGCGGTTGCGATATAGCAGGCGTCCGCGCCTAAGGCTATCGCCTTTACGACGTCGGCGGCGCTGCGTATAGAACCGCCGACTACAAGGGAAACGCTGTTTCTGATGCCCTCGTCGCGAAGCCTTTGGTCAACGGCGGCGAGAGCAAGCTCTATTGGAATTCCGACATTGTCGCGTATTCTGGTGGGCGCGGCGCCCGTGCCGCCGCGGAAGCCGTCAATCGCTATAATGTCGGCTCCGCTTCTGGCTATGCCGCTTGCTATCGCGGCGATATTATGTACCGCCGCCACCTTTACTATGACCGGCTTTTTGTATTCCGTAGCCTCTTTGAGCGAAAAAACAAGCTGGCGCAGGTCTTCTATTGAATAAATGTCGTGGTGCGGGGCGGGGGAAATTGCGTCTGAGCCTTCTGGAATCATACGCGTGCGGGAAACATCGCCGACGATTTTGGTCCCGGGAAGATGACCGCCGATGCCCGGCTTTGCGCCCTGTCCCATTTTAATTTCTATGGCGGCGCCGGCTTTCAGGTACTCCTCGTGCACGCCGAAGCGTCCTGAGGCGACCTGAACTATTGTGTTTTCACCGTAGCGGTAGAAATCCTCATGCAGACCGCCCTCTCCGGTATTATAAAGTATTCCGAGCCCTGCCGCGGCGCGTGCAAGAGAGGCGTGGGCGTTATAGCTAATCGAGCCGTAGCTCATAGCCGAGAACATAAGGGGCACCGAAAGCTCTATCTGCGGCGGCAGCTCGCATTTGAGCCTGCCGTTCTCACCGCGTTCGGTCTTATCCGGTTTTTTGCCTAAAAATACGCGCGTTTCCATAGGCTCGCGCAGAGGATCGATCGGCGGGTTGGTCACCTGAGAGGCGTTGATAAGAATTTTGTCCCAGTAAACCGGCATCGGTTTCGGATTTCCCATTGAGGAAAGCAGCACGCCGCCGCTGTTTGCCTGCTTGTAAATTTCCTTTATCGTGTCGTTCTGCCAATTCGCGTTTTCTCGGAGCACGCAGTCACTTTTTATGATTTTAAGCGCCCGCGTCGGACACAGCGAGACGCACCGCTGGCAGTTTACGCATTTGCTTTCGTCGCTTATCATAACGCCCTTGACGGCGTTATAACCGTGTACGCCGTTCGCGCACTGCCGCTCGCATACTCTGCAGGCTATGCAGCGGTCGGCATTTCTTACAACCTCATATTCGGGATATATAAATTCAACTCCCATTATAAAACACCGTCCTTTAATTTGACTATCACCGGCTCGCCGCCCGCGGGCGCCCAGATATTCTGCGCGTCCGGCTCCATTACGCGTATAGCTGCCTCTTCGCTGGCGATGAATACTTTATCTTCCTTTTCTCCTACCACCATCGAGCGAAGCTTAAGGCGGTCGTTAAGCGCCATAAGACCGCCGCTGAAGCCCAGCACAATGGAAAACGGTCCGGTTACGAGCAGGCTCGGAAACATTGTACGCAGGAAGATATGCTGTTTTCTCTCTTCACTATCCTTCTTGCTTTCGATAGTGCTCCAGAATGGCGCGGCTATCACGCTTGCGGTTTCGCCGAGGGTCAGTCCCTGAATGCGCATAAGATAATCTATAATATATGTAATAACCTCGGTGTCGGTCTGAAGACTGCATTTATAGCCGAACATTTCTATAAAACGGCGGTTTGCGTCGTAGGAGGAAATTTCGCCGTTATGCACCACAGACCAGTCAAGCAGGGTAAACGGATGCGCGCCTCCCCACCAGCCGGGCGTGTTCGTGGGGTATCTGCCGTGCGCGGTCCAGGAATATCCGGCGTATTCGTCCAGCCTGTAAAAGACGCCCACGTCCTCAGGAAAGCCTACCGCCTTAAAGGTTCCCATATTTTTTCCGCTGGAAAACACATAGGCGCCTTTCATTTCGGTGTTGATTTTCATTACGGTGCGCGCGACAAATTCCTTTTCGTCAAGCTGCGCAGAGGCTAAGACCGATTTCAGTGGCGCAGCAAAGTATCTCCATATAATAGGCTCGTCGGTAATGGCGGGAATTTTTCTTGTCGGAATAATTTCCGATTTTACTATCTCGAAGCGCTCCTTTAAAAAGGCTTCGCAGCTTTTGCGTGTTTCGCGTTCGTCAAAAAACATATGCAGCGCGTAAAAATCCCGGTATTCGGGATAAATGCCGTATCCGGCAAAGCCTCCGCCCAATCCGTTTGAACGGTCGTGCATCGGCTTCATAGCGTTTGATATGCTTTCGCCCGACATTCTTTCTCCGTTTCTTGATATTACGGCGGCGATAGCGCAGCCGGACGGGATTCTCACTTGACCTTCGGTTTTCATATCGGACAGCTTCCTTCCTGAAAAAATAAAAAAAGCGCTCATTTCGGCGCAGAATTGCTCTGTGCTGAAATGAACGCCTTTGCTCATTTACAAAGCATTATATACCCGCCGCCCGGATTTGTCAAGCTAAAGTGTAAAAAAATTGCTTGAAAAAAATTTTTTAAAAAAAGACTTGACAAGTATTTCCTGACGGTGTATAATGCAGAGCATAAAGGCAACGGCGTCTTTGAGTTAAATGCTCGAAGACGCTTTTTTATTTGCCGAAATTAAATACGTATAAAAAGGCAACGGCGTCTTTAATGTTTTATGCATTAAAGGCGCTTTTGTCTTATACGGAAAGGAAGAGTATTATTATGAAAACCGTACCTGAGTATTTCGGAAGTCTTGTGTTTGACGACAGGGTGATGAAAGCCAACCTGACCGCGGAGGTCTATAATTCTCTCAAAAAAACCATTGACGAGGGCGCGCGGCTTGATCTAAGCGTGGCAAACGCGGTTGCTGCGGCGATGCGTGACTGGGCGGTATCCAAGGGAGCTACCCACTATACCCACTGGTTCCAGCCGCTGACCGGCATCACCGCAGAAAAGCACGACAGCTTTATTTCTCCGTCGCCGGACGGCGGGGTTATTATGGAATTTTCCGGAAAAGAGCTTATCAAGGGCGAACCGGACGCCTCCTCCTTTCCGTCGGGAGGCTTAAGAGCCACCTTTGAGGCGCGGGGCTATACCGCGTGGGACCCGACCTCCTACGCCTTTATAAAAGGCAAAACGCTGTGTATTCCGACGGCGTTCTGCTCCTACGGAGGCGAGGCGCTTGACAAAAAAACTCCGCTGCTGCGTTCTATGGAGGCGCTGAACAGGCAGGCGCTGCGCATACTGCGGCTGTTCGGAAACAGCACTGCAAAATGCGTGCGTTCCTCGGTAGGACCCGAACAAGAATATTTCCTTATAACCAAGGAGATGTTCGACAAACGCCCCGATCTCCGCTTTACCGGCCGCACGCTGTTCGGGGCAAAGCCGCCAAAGGGTCAGGAGCTGGACGATCATTATTTCGGAGTTATAAATCCGAGGGTCACCGCCTATATGGAGGAGCTCAACGATGAGCTTTGGAAGCTCGGCATTTTAGCTAAAACAGAGCATAACGAGGTGGCGCCCGCGCAGCATGAGCTGGCTCCGGTTTACACCACAACCAATATTGCAACTGACCATAACCAGCTTACGATGGAAATAATGCAGAAGGTTGCCGAAAAGCACGGTCTTGTGTGCCTTCTGCACGAAAAGCCCTTTGCCGGAGTCAACGGCAGCGGCAAGCACAACAACTGGTCCATATCCACCGACGAGGGTCAGAACCTGCTTTCCCCGGGGGAAACTCCCTACGAAAACGCTCAGTTCCTTTTATTCCTCTGTGCTGTTATCAAGGCTGTGGACGATTATCAGGATTTGCTTCGCCTGTCCGTTGCGACGGCGGGCAACGATCACCGTCTCGGAGCAAACGAGGCGCCTCCGGCGGTTATTTCAATTTTTTTGGGCGACGAACTCAGCGCTGTTTTAGAGGCGATAGAAACCGATACACCTTACAAGGGAACCGAAAGGACCCAGATGCAGCTGGGAGTAGATGTACTGCCGAAATTCAACCGCGACACTACCGACCGCAACAGAACCTCGCCCTTTGCTTTTACCGGCAATAAGTTTGAGTTCCGTATGCTCGGCTCCTCAAACAGCATCGCCTGCGCGAATATTATGCTTAACTCTGCGGTCGCTGAAAGCCTTAAGATATACGCCGACCGCCTTGAGAACGCTGAGGATTTTGAAGCTGCGCTTAACAAGATGATCAGAAAGACCATCAAGGACCATAAGAGAATCATATTCAACGGCAACGGCTATGACGACGGCTGGATAAAGGAGGCTGTCGAAAAGCGCGGACTGCTCAACTACCGCACAACGCCTGACTGTATGCCTCATCTGCTTGACAAGAAAAACGTGGATATGCTGACCTCGCAGGGCGTTTATTCCGAGGCGGAGCTTGAATCCAGATGCGAAATAATGCTGGAAAACTATTGCAAGGCGGTTGTGATAGAGGC
>CALWUZ010000177.1 GCA_944384845.1 uncultured Clostridia bacterium | reverse complement strand
AACTACCGCACAACGCCTGACTGTATGCCTCATCTGCTTGACAAGAAAAACGTGGATATGCTGACCTCGCAGGGCGTTTATTCCGAGGCGGAGCTTGAATCAAGATGCGAAATAATGCTGGAAAACTATTGCAAGGCGGTTGTGATAGAGGCAAATACAATGGTAAGCATGGCAAAAACGCAGATCGCTCCTGCCGTGGAGGCGTATACCGCCGCTGTGGCGAAAGCCGAGGCGGACAAAAAGTCGGTGGATCCGACTCTTGCCTGCGCTTATGAGACCGGTCTTGTAAGAAAGCTTTCGGCTCTGCCCGACCGGATAGCGGTAAAAGCCGACGAGCTTGAAAACGCGGTGCTGGCGCTGGCAAAGGCCGAGGATGTTACGGCGGAGTCGGCGATGATACGCGACAGTCTGCTCGGTCTTATGGGAGAGCTGAGGCTTGCCTGCGATGAGAGCGAGCTTCTTACCTCAAAGGAATACTGGCCCTTCCCGACCTACGGAGATTTGCTCTTCGGAGTGAGATAATAAGAAGAAAAAGGTGATTTGTTATGTTGATTGATACGCTGTGGGTATTTTTAGCCGCAATTCTGGTTTTCTTTATGAACCTGGGCTTTGCTTCGGTCGAGGCTGGCTTTGCGAGGTCCAAAAACACGGTAAATATACTTTCCAAAAACTTTATTGTTTTCGCGGTGTCGTCGCTCGGCTTTCTGCTTTTGGGCTGGGGCTTTATGTTCGGCAGCGACAACCCCTTTATAGGCACCGAAAACCTGTGGATTTTAGGCGGGAGCGATCTGTCTGCCTATGACAGCACCCTGACCGAAAACGTGCCCTTCTGGGGGAAGTTCTTCTTCCAGCTTGTTTTCTGCGGAACTGCCGCTACGATTGTTTCGGGCGCGGTAGCTGAAAGAATCAAGTACGTATCATTCATTATTTTCTCGTTTGTGCTGACGCTTTTTATATATCCTGTTGTGGGTCACTGGATATGGGGCGGCGGCTGGCTGGCGGATCTCGGCTTCAAGGATTTTGCGGGAGATACTGCGGTACACTCGGTAGGCGGGTGGGCGACTCTTTCCGGAGCTATGATTTTAGGACCGCGTATCGGCAAGTATGATAAGAACGGAAAGCCAAGAGCCATTCCCGGACACAATATGTCGCTTGCCGTAATCGGTTTGTTTGTACTGTGGCTCGGCTGGTTCGGCTTCAATCCCGGATCTACTATGAGCTTCCAGAATCCTACAGACGTTATGCATATTTTGATGACCACCAATACCTCAGCGATAGCGGCGGTTCTGACCTCCACAGTAACGGCGTGGATCTTCATCGGCAAGCCCGACCTCGGTATGACGATTAACGGCTGTCTCGCCGGTCTTGTGGCTATAACCGGCGGCTGCGCTTACATAAGTATAGAGGTTTCGCTGATTATCGGCGCTCTTTCCGGCGTGCTGGTAGTATTCGCGGTAATGTTCTTTGACCGCGTTAAAATAGACGACCCCGTAGGAGCGACCTCGGTGCATCTGGGCTGCGGAGTTTTCGGAACAATCTGCGTCGGTCTTTTCGCCAAGGAGGGAGTTACCACACTGTCAACCGAAAACGGCTTGTTCTACGGCGGCGGCTTCGGGCTTCTCGGAACGCAGCTTTTGGGAATAGCAGCTGTAGGAGCGTTTGTTTTTGCCGCGTCGTCGCTGGTTTGGCTCGCGCTTAAGAAGACTGTCGGAATCCGCGTTTCGGCGGAGGAAGAGATAGCCGGTCTTGATATAGGAGAGCACGGAAACCACGCTTATCCGGATTTTGTACAGACCATTGAGGATATAGATTACGGCTTTGAGAACGAGACCGTCGTAACCGGAGACATTCCAGCCGCTGAGGCGGTTCCGGTTAAGAAAATGCCCCTGCCTGACGGCGGAGCGCCTAAATTCACCAAGGTTGAAATCATCTGTAAGGAGTCGAGATTTGAGGCGCTTAAATCGGCTATGATGGAGATAGGAATCACAGGTATGACCGTATCGCACGTGCTCGGCTGCGGCGTACAGAAGGGCAAGCCGGAGTATTACCGCGGCGTGCAGGTCGAGGCGAGCCTGCTGCCAAAGATTCAGGTTGACATCGTTGTAAGCAAGGTGCCTGTCCGCAGCGTCATAGAAACCGCAAAGAAGGTGCTTTATACCGGCCATATAGGCGACGGCAAGATATTCGTTTACGATGTTGAAAATGTTGTAAAGGTACGCACCGGCGAGGAGGGCTTTGAGGCTCTTCAGGATGTAGAATAAATATAAGTCCGATATTTTTACCGCTCCGCAGCATTTTTTATGCAGCGGAGCGGCGGACTGCGATAAAAGCGTCTGAGAAAAGGGAAGCAGACGGGTGTTTCCTACATTCAGCCGGCGCGGGAGATGAAAGCCGCGCTGAGGAGTCCGCCGAACAACACTTTTCGGGCTGCAAGCTGAAAGAAGCGGGATTTTCGGGTAGGCGCGCCGTTTGGTCGCATGTAAGCTGACAGGACCTTGTCTAAGGCTCTGAAAAGGGAAAAAATATAGGTGGCACAGCGAGTACGGCACTTGCCCTATTAAATGCTGAATTTATTGTTATCGGAGGAATTGTTATGTGTTCCGTAATGGGTTACTGCGGCGCTTGTGCCGACTTTGAAAGGTTTAAGGCGGGTTTTATGAAAACCGCCTCAAGAGGACCAGACGACAGCCGGATAATCGACACAGGAAAAGGGATTCTTGCGTTTCACAGGCTTGCGATTATGGAGCTTACCTCATCTGGAATGCAGCCATTTGAGCTTGATGGAAGCTATGCGGTCTGCAATGGTGAATTATACGGCTTTGAAAAGCAGCGGGAAATTTTAAAGAAAAAGGGCTATAAATTCAGCAGCGGCAGCGACTGCGAAATACTGCTTCCTATGTACCGCGAATACGGAGCTGATATGTTTTCTATGCTTGACGCCGAGTTTGCCTGTATAATTTACGACGGAAAAACCGGCGGGTTCATCGCCGCGAGAGATCCGATAGGAATACGGCCGCTGTATTACGGCTATGACAGCCGCGGTACGGTGATTTTTGCGAGCGAGCCTAAAAATCTCGTGGGTCTTGCGGATAAAATTATGCCGTTTCCCCCGGGGCATTATTATATGGACGGAGAATTTGTATGCTACCGCGACATAGCTGCTGTTGATAAAATCTGCAAAGACGATATCGATTCTGTATGCCGCAATATTCATGACAAGCTGACTGCCGCCGTGGAAAAGCGCCTTGTTTCAGACGCTAAGGTTGGATTTCTGCTTTCAGGCGGTCTTGATTCGTCGCTTGTATGCGCGATTGCCGCCAAAAAAAGCGGCGCTCCATTAAAGACATTTTCCATAGGTATGAGTGAGGACGCAATCGATCTTAAATACGCAAGGCAGGTCGCCGATTATATCGGAAGCGATCATACCGAGGTTTATATGACGCCGGATGAGGTTATCTCCTCGCTTGAGATTGTTATAGAAGCGCTCGGAAGCTATGATATAACTACGGTAAGGGCGAGTATTGGCATGTATCTTGTCTGCAGGGCGGTACATGAGCGGTCGGATATACGCGTTCTGCTTACAGGCGAGATTTCCGACGAACTTTTCGGATATAAATATACCGATTTCGCGCCCGACGCCGATGCGTTTCAGGCGGAATCGCAAAAAAGAGTGCGCGAGCTTCATATGTATGACGTGCTTCGCGCCGACCGCTGTATTTCGGTAAATTCGCTTGAGGCAAGGGTGCCGTTCGGCGACCTTGATTTTGTAAAATACGTGATGTCGGTTGATCCGGAGCTTAAGCTCAACAGATACGGAAAAGGGAAATATCTGCTGAGGCGCGCCTTTGAAAAGGGCGGTTATCTGCCCGAAGAAATACTCTGGCGCGAAAAAGCGGCGTTTTCCGACGCGGTAGGGCATTCGATGGTCGATTATCTGAAGGAATACGCCGAGAAGCGCTATACCGACGGTGAGTTTGAAAAGCTGCGCAGAAAATATACCCACGCGCGTCCGTTTACCAAGGAGTCGCTTCTCTACCGTGAGATTTTTGAGAAATATTATTCTGATCAGGGAGAAATGATAGCCGGCTTCTGGATGCCCAACAGAAACTGGGAGGGCTGCGATGTCGGCGATCCTTCCGCCCGGGTGCTTTCAAACTACGGCGAAAGCGGAAAATAGGACGCTTCGGCTTGGATATAAGCGCCGCCTGCTGTGTAAGCGCGGCGCGTTCACGGATTTGATCTCCGCCGCCGCTTTGGAGATTAAATTCCCGCGTTTTTCGGTTTTGCGGCAGAAGGGAGCATATTATGACGAAATATATATTCGTGACAGGCGGCGTTGTATCGGGGCTCGGAAAGGGAATAACCGCCGCCTCGCTCGGAAGGCTGCTGAAATCGAGGGGGCTGAAGGTCGCCGCTCAGAAGCTTGACCCGTATATAAACGTTGATCCCGGCACTATGAGTCCATACCAGCACGGAGAGGTCTATGTCACGGAGGACGGAGCGGAAACCGACCTTGACCTCGGACACTATGAGCGCTTTATTGACGAGGACCTGAATAAATATTCCAATCTGACCACCGGAAAGGTATACTGGGAGGTGCTTAACAAGGAGCGCCGCGGAGAGTATCTGGGGTCAACGGTTCAGGTTATTCCGCATATAACCGACGAAATAAAGGAATTTATTTACAGAGTCGGCAGAAAAACCAACGCCGATGTGGTAATTACCGAAATCGGCGGCACAATAGGTGATATTGAGTCGCAGCCCTTTATTGAGGCGGTCCGACAGATTTCCCTTGAGACGGGACGCGAAAACAGCCTGTTTATTCATGTTACGCTGGTCCCGTTTTTAAGCGGTTCGGATGAGCATAAGTCAAAGCCCACCCAGCATTCGGTCAAGGAGCTTCAGGGAATGGGAATAAATGCCGACATAATCGTTCTTCGGTGCGACAGACCGCTTGAGGAATCCATTTATAAGAAAATATCGCTTTTCTGCAATGTAAAGCCGGACTGCGTTATAGAAAACATAACTCTGCCTGTGCTTTACGAGGCTCCGCTGATGCTTGAAAAGCAGCACTTTTCCTCGGTTGTCTGCCGGGAGCTCGGAATTGACGCCCCGGAGCCTGACCTTACCGAGTGGACCCGGATGGTACAGCGTATCAAAGCGAGGGAATACAGCGTAAGCATAGGTCTTGTGGGAAAATACGTGGGACTGCACGACGCCTATCTTTCGGTGGCAGAGGCTTTGCGGCATGCTGGTTATTTTCATAATACCCATATTAAAATTCATTGGATTGATTCAGAACGGATCACTGCCGACAATGCAGGCGAAATACTTGCGGGTCTTGACGGAATACTGATACCTGGCGGCTTCGGCAGCCGCGGCATAGAGGGTATGATCACAGCCGCGGGATACGCGAGGAAAAACCGCCTTCCGTATTTCGGAATATGCTTGGGAATGCAGGTGGCGGTTATAGAATATTCAAGAAACGCCGCCGGCATAGAGGACGCTAATTCCGGCGAGTTTGACGAGCAGTGCCGCCATAAGGTTATCGATTTTATGCCGGGGCAGAGCAACGATATTGACAAGGGCGGAACTCTGCGGCTGGGAGCCTATCCGTGCAGAATAGAGCCGGATACGGTTATGGAGCGCTACTACGGGACAGGTCTTATAAGCGAGCGCCACAGACACCGTTATGAGTTCAATAACGAATACCGCGAGGCACTTAAAAATAGCGGTCTTGTTTTCAGCGGATTATCTCCGGACGGCAGGCTGGTCGAGACGGTGGAGCTCTCAGACAGGGATTTTTATGTCGGCGTGCAGTTCCATCCGGAGTTCAAAAGCCGTCCCAACCGTCCGCACCCACTTTTTAAGGGCTTTATAGGAGCCGCTCTTTCACATTCGGCGGCGGACGGCGAAAAATAAGCATAATATTTTCAATAATTTTACGGCACAGCCTTGGCTGTGCCGTTTTTCAGCTTTCGCGCAAACAATTATTAAGATTTAGGGAAGCATATAACGAATTAGTGTTGAAAAAATTTAAAAAGTATGTTAAAATAAAAGTATGAAATCAGACTGTCTGATAATTGATAAAGGAGGCTGGGTATGGAGCGCGAAAAGATAAGAGAATATGTAAACCAATATTGCAGACTGCGGGATGTTCAGTTTGCATCGTATGAGCTGTATGCCAGAAATCACAATCTGACTGCAAAGGAATTATTCGTGCTGGATATAATTTGGTTTGCACCGGACGGCTGTTTGCAGTCGGAAATTTGCGAACGGTTGTCGGCAACAAAGCAAACCGTCAGCGCGATTATCAAAAAGTTTTGGAAAAAGGGATATATTTCGCTGACCGAGTCGGAGACAGACCGGCGCAATAAAATTGTCCGATTTACAAAAGCAGGTATTGAATATACAGAAAAAATTATCCCGCCTGCTGCAAATGCGGAAATAGACGCTATGGCAGAATTATCCGAGCATGATATAGCCGAATTAGTACGGCTGACAACATTGTTTTCTCATTGTATGAAAGAAAAATTTGATGAAATACAGGAGGTACGGAAATGATTATCAATACAGGCGGACGAACCGATACCGTTCAATATTATACCGATTGGCTGCTTAATCGTTTTTCAGAGGGCTATGTGTTGGCGCGAAATCCGTTATTTCCAAACAAGGTGAATCGCTATGAACTTACCCCCGACAGAGTGGACTGCGTTGTTTTCTGCTCCAAAAATTATAAGCCTATCTTGCCGCGGCTGCACGAAATCACCGACCGTTTTCATACATATTTCCACTATACGATTACTGCCTATGGCAAGGATATTGAGCCGGGTGTGCCTTCTATCGAAGAAAGTATGCAAACGCTTATTGAACTTTCCAAATTGGCAGGAAAACAGCGTGTTGCATGGCGGTACGACCCTGTTTTGCTTACAGAAAAATATACGGTTTCCCGCCACATAGAAACATTTGAAAAAATGGCGAATATGCTTGCGCCTTATATTGACCGCTGCATTTTCAGCTTTGTAGAGATGTATAAGAAGCTGGAAATCAATATGCCGGAGCTTATTCCGCTGTCTGCACAGGATATGGAAGAATTAGCACAGGGATTAGGCTCTATTGCAGAAAAAAACGGGATTTATCTCCAGACCTGCGGAACCAACGGAGACTATACCCGCTACGGCATTCATGCTTCCGGCTGCATGACGCTTGATATTTTAGGAAAAGCAAATGATATTTCGTTCAAAAACCTGAAGCATAAAGGTATGCGGCAAGGCAGCCATTGTATTGAAAGCCGGGATATTGGCGCATATGACACCTGCTTAAATGGCTGCAAATATTGCTATGCAAATAAAAATCCGCGCAAAGCCTATGAAAACTATAAATATCATGACCCTGTCTCTCCCTTGCTGTTAGGTCAAGTAAATCCGGAAGATACAATCGTACAGGGCGCACAGAAATCTTTTCAAAGAAGGCAAGACAATGGCTGAACCGGTTATCAATCAAATTGATGTGCGGAGCATTTTCACAAAATCAAATTTACCCGTATGGGAATACTCCGTCAACACGGTAATCGGGGGCAGGAGCAGCATATTTTGTCCGAGGTGTCAAAAGGAATGATTATTCGGGATGCGGATAATATAAATTTTTTCTTAGTACAGACGGTAAGCCGCTGTTTGCGGCGGCTGAAAATCATAATTTCAGATGTTTTTGGTTTGCTGCAGGAGCAGTTCAAGAAGCGCTTCGGGAGTTTCGGAAATATAATCCGCGCCGGCGGCCTCAAGCTCAGCGCGGTTTCCGAAGCCGTATAGCACTCCGACGGATGAAATACCGTTATTTTTTGCGCCGTCTATATCATGATGCCGGTCTCCGACCATTACCGCGGCGCGTTTGTCCGCAATTCCGTTTTTTTCAACGGCATAGGCGATAACGTCGCTTTTGCTGCTGCGCTTATTATCGAGTGTGGCTCCTGCGATAAAACAGAAATATTTCTTTAGGCTGAAATGCTCCAAAATCCTGCCGGCGTAAATTTCCGGCTTGGAGGTTGCGAGAATAAGACATTTTCCGGCACTGTAAAGCGAGGAAAGCAGTTCAGGCACGCCTTTATAAACCGAGCCTTCAAAAATTCCCGTTTCGCTGTAATATTCTCTGTAATATTTCACGGCTTTCTGTGCTTTTTGCCGGTCAAAGCCGCAGAACTCACAAAAGCCGTCCTCAAGAGGCGGACCTATGAATCCGCGCAGCACTTCATACGGCGGAACCGGAGCGCCGGATTTTACGAGGGCGTATTTTACCGAATTTGTAATTCCGGGCGCCGAATTTATAACGGTGCCGTCAAGGTCGAGCAGTATATATTTAAAAGCGGACATAAATTCTCCCGTATTCTTCGGCCGCGGCTTCAGTTTTCCTGAGTGTAAGCCGTAAGGGGAGAAACATCCTTCCCCTTTATTTTTCTGTCTATATAATTCGAGGTGATTTTTATCACAACAGGGCAAAGCGCCAGCACACCTATAAGGTTCGGTATCATCATAAGACCGTTGAAGGTATCCGAAATATCCCATGCCAGCGAGGAGGTCATCACCGCACCCGATACCGTCATAAGAACGAATATGACCTGATATATTTTGACACTCCTTCTTCCGAAGAGGTATTCCACGGCGCGTGCGCCGTACTGCGACCAGCCGAGCACCGTGGTGAATGCAAAGAGCAGCACCGCCACCGCTACAAAAATTTCTCCTGCTTTTCCGAAAACGTTGCCGAATGCCTGCGCCACAAGCGTTGCATCGTTGGTGCCCTCGGCGGCGAGCCCCGTTTCAAGGTCTATATATCCGGAGGAGAGTACGACAACGGCGGTCATGCTGCATACAACGATGGTGTCCAGAAAAACCTGAAAAATCCCCCACATACCCTGAACGACCGGCTCATCCGTGTTGGAGGAGGAGTGCACCATAACCGAGGAGCCAAGCCCCGCCTCGTTTGAAAATACGCCGCGCTTGAAGCCCTGGGTTACGACCGTTTTAATCAGAATGCCGGTTGCCGCTCCGCCGACCGCTTTTACGCCGAAGGCAAAGCGGAATATCGCCGCGAACATTTCTCCCACGCGTTCGATATGGAAACAGAATACCGCGACGGCTCCGATTATGTAAAAGACCGACATAAACGGCACTATCTTTTCTGATACCGCCGCTATGCGCTGGAGTCCGCCAAGTATGATAAGCCCTGCGGCAATCATAAGACATATCCCTATGATAAGCGGCACTGCCGGGATGCCGGCTATTTCGTGCTCCGGCACATTGCTGAAAAATGCCGACTGAAGATTGATGGTTATTTTATTTATCTGACCCATATTGCCGATGCCGAACGATGCAAGTACAGTAAAGACCGAGAAAAGAACAGCTAAAATGTTTCCGAGCTGCTTGCAGTGCTTTTTAGAGCCGAGACCGTATTTCAGATAGTACATCGGTCCTCCGGTCCATTCGCCGCCGGCGTTTTTGCGGCGGTAATAAATGCCGAGCACATTTTCCGAAAAGCTTGTCATCATACCGAAAAATGCTGCGACCCACATCCAGAAGACGGCTCCGGGACCGCCTACCACTATCGCGGCGGCTACCCCCGCTATATTGCCGGTTCCTATGGTCGCGGCGAGCGCGGTACACAACGCCTGAAACTGTGAAATACTCTTTTTGTCGGTTTTTTTTGTGGCGGAACTGTTCTTTTTGAAAATTCCGCCTATCGTGTTCTTCCACCAGTGCCCGATATGCGTGATCTGAAAAAACCTTGTAAGGCAGGTAAGCAGGATACCTGTGCCTATAAGAAGAAAAAGTCCTGATTTTTCCCAAACAAACCGATTTATTATATCGTTTATCTGCGACAGCCTTTCAAAAAACTGCTCCATATAACCGCTCCTTTTTATATAATTGCCGCTGCCTTAAAATTTCTGTCACCGCTGCAAATTAAATCGGTTCTGCCTGTGTCCGGCGGCGGAGCTTGTCCGCGCTTTACGGCGATAAGCATCGGCGACCTGAAGATACATTAACGCCGGACTGAATGGGAGTCCGGCGAAATATGCACGCTTTTTAGACCGAAGTATAAAAAATCATTACAATTATACCATATATCTGAATTTTTTCAAGATAAAATAAAAGCGGCGGCAGACGAAAAAATATCTTTAAAAAAGAAATTTTTTATTGACTGAAAAGCAATTTAGTAGTATTCTAAAGGGTGGAAAAATAATATGGAGGGTTGTAAAATGTTTCAATCAGAATATCTTAAAAGGGTATATTCCGGCGTGGAAGCCCGAAATCCCGGCGAAAAGGAGTTTTTGCAGGCGGTGCGTGAGGTGCTTGAATCCCTTGAGCCCGTTGTGGCGGCTAATCCTAAGCTTGAGGAAAACGGAATTATTGAAAGAATTGTAGAGCCTGAAAGGCAGATTTTCTTCCGTGTTTCCTGGGTTGACGATAACGGCAGGGTTCAGGTAAACCGCGGCTTCAGAGTACAGTTCAATTCCGCCATCGGACCGTATAAGGGCGGTCTTCGCCTGCATCCGTCGGTAAACGCTTCCGTAATCAAATTCTTAGGCTTTGAGCAGATATTTAAAAACAGTCTTACCGGTCTGCCGATAGGCGGCGGCAAGGGCGGCTCCGACTTTGACCCCAAGGGCAAGTCTGACGGCGAGGTTATGCGCTTCTGCCAGAGCTTTATGACCGAGCTTTCAAAGCACATCGGCGCCGATACGGACGTTCCCGCAGGAGATATAGGCACGGGCGCCCGTGAAATAGGCTTTATGTACGGTCAGTATAAGAGGCTGCGCAATGAGTTTACCGGAGTGCTTACCGGCAAGGGTCTTACATATGGTGGCTCTCTCGCCCGTACAGAGGCTACCGGATACGGCGTGTGCTATTATACCGAGGAAATGCTTAAATGCATGAAGAACGATTCCTTCAAGGGCAAGACGGTCGTTATATCCGGTTCGGGCAACGTTGCCATATACGCTACCGAGAAAGCCACCGAGCTCGGCGGCAAGGTTGTGGCGCTTTCCGATTCAAACGGGTATATTTATGATCCGAACGGCATAAAGCTTGATGTTGTAAAGCAGATAAAAGAGGTTGAGCGCGGCAGAATCAAGGAATACGTGAACCGCGTTGACGGAGCCGAATATCATGAGGGCTGCAGCGGAATCTGGACTATAAAGTGCGATATTGCGCTCCCGTGCGCTACGCAGAATGAAATTGACGAAGCTTCGGCAAAGGCACTTATATCCAACGGCGTAATCGCGGTTGCCGAGGGCGCTAACATGCCTTCAACTCCCGAGGCTATCGAGGCTTTCCAGAGCGCGGGCGTTCTTTTCGGACCCGCAAAGGCCGCCAACGCCGGAGGCGTGGCAACCTCAGCGCTTGAGATGAGCCAGAACTCCATGAGATACAGCTGGACCTTTGAGGAGGTTGACGCTAAGCTTAAGGATATTATGATAAATATCTTCCATAATTCCTATGACGCCGCCAAGAAATACGGAATGGAGGGCAATCTGCTCGCCGGCGCCAACATTGCGGGCTTTGAGAAGGTCGCGGACGCTATGCTCGCTCAGGGCGTCGCTTATTAAGCAGTTGCACTTAATACCGTTTATAAACCGCATCTCAGATTCAGCTTTTGCAAATCGCAGTTTTGAGTATGGAAAAGGGCTGTCTCACTTCCTTTAAGTGAGGCAGTCCCTTTTTTACGCCGGAAGCAGCAGAACGGAATTATTCCTATTTACAAAAGTTTTGAAAATTGGTATAATAAGCTGTAACATATAAAAGAGGTATCTGAATGAGCTATTACATAAATCCCTCCGCGTTTTCCGCGGTTTTTACGGTTCCCGCCGACGTTGCGGACAGGCATCTGAAGCTGGCGCGCGGCGAGCATATCAAGGTATTGCTTTATATTATGAGGAATTTGTCCTCCGGAATTGATACGAAGAAAATTTCAGAGGCTGTCGATATTCCGGAATATGATGTGAATGAGGCGCTGCTTTACTGGGCGGACGCCGGCATACTCCTGCCTGACGCTTCTTCTCAAAAGGAGGAGCCGGCAAAGCCGAAGGCTGTAAGCAGGGCTCAGAAGCCTGCCAGAAGTGACGTGGCAAGGCGGGGAGCCGAGGATGAGAAGATACGTTATCTTCTTAGAGAAACTCAGATGAAGCTCGGCAGGAACCTGAAAAGCAATGAGGCAAGCACGCTTGTATGGCTTTATGACGACGAGGGAATGGACGTTTCGCTGATTCTTATGATAGTCCAGTATGCCGCCGCGCACAATAAGGCTAATATTCGTTTTATAGAATCAACCGCGGTTGACTGGATAAACCGGGGGATCGGCACCGTTGCGGCGGCTGACGAGGAACTGTGCAGAATAGCTATGGGTGAGCAGGCGTGGAAGGTGGTAAGTGCAGCCTTCGGGCTTGAAAGGCGCAGACCGAGCAAAAAGGAGACCGAGCTGTCGCTGCTGTGGGTAAACGAGTGGAAAATGTCGGCGGAAATGCTTTCCGCCGCATATGACGCATGTGTGGACGCGAAATCCAGGTTTTCCTTTCCGTATGCGGCAAAAATAATCGAAAGCTGGCATGAAAAGGGATATAAAACTCCTGAGGACATCGAGAAGCAGGAAACCAAGGAGACAGCCCGCGAGGATTATGCCGCATATAATCTGGAGCTTTTTGAGCAGATGCTCAACACAAAGGATTAAGCAGGTGAAAAAATGATAACGAGGCAAGAAACCTTTAAAAAAGCCTTTGAGTTAAAAAACAAGGCTCTGAAAGAAAAAAAAGACAAATACAATATGCTGCTTTCCGCGGCTTACTCCGCAAATCCGCGCCTGAGGGAAATTGAAAACGAGCAGGCTTCCGTCGGCGCATCTCTTGTGCTTTCAGCGCTTTCGGGAGCAGAGGCGGTTAACGAGCTGAAAAAACGCTCTTCGGCTCTGGCGGCGGAAAAAAAGCTTCTGCTCGAAAAATCCGGCGTCAGGGATATTGTATTTGACTGTCCGCTTTGCAGTGATACCGGATATACAGGCGGGAAAATATGCGGCTGCGTCAAAAAGCTTGCCGCGGGCGTCATGGTTGAGGAGCTTTCTAAGGAAATGCCGCTGGCAAGCTCACGCTTCGATAATTTCAATCTCAATTATTACAGCGACAGGGACGGCAAGAACGGCAATCCCCGCCGCAGGATGACTGCTGTTTTAAAGGTATGCACCGAATATGTCATAAATTTCGACCCGCGCAAATCCCGCAGCCTTCTCTTTATGGGCAGCGCCGGACTCGGTAAAACGCATCTGACCTTAGCGGTGGTTTCGGGGCTTGCCGAAAAGGGCTTCGTTCCGGTATACGGGTCAGCCGAAAATCTTTTTATGCGGCTGGAAAAAGAAAAGTTTTCATCGGAAAACAGCGGGGCTTATGAAACAATGACCGACTGCGACCTTTTGGTGATAGACGATCTTGGGGCGGAAATGACGACACAGTTTTCAAAATCCGCGCTCTATAATCTTATAAACACCCGAATTTTATCGGGAAGACCAACCATAGTCAATACAAACCTTTCGATGAAGGAAATTGAAACTCGCTATACCGCGAGAATATCCTCAAGGCTTATAGGAAACTTTGACGCCTATAAATTTATAGGCGAGGATATAAGACAGCAAAAGGCGATAGAGCGCGTTAAAGCTAAGGAGTAATGTTTTTGAAGGCAAAAAAATACGCGGCAGGAGAATATGACATCGCGGTTATCGGCGGCGGACACGCCGGCATTGAAGCGGCGCTTGCGTCGGCAAGGCTCGGCTGCAAAACGATAATGTTTACAATCAGCGTAGACTGGGTGGGAAATATGCCCTGCAACCCTTCAATAGGCGGAACCGCAAAGGGGCATCTTGTGCGCGAGCTCGACGCGCTCGGCGGAGAGATGGGAAAGGCAGCGGATAGAAATACCCTGCAAAGCCGTATGCTTAATTTAGGGAAAGGACCGGCGGTGCATTCTCTTCGCGCACAGATAGACCGCAGAGCGTACAGTGAATATATGAAGCATACCGTGGAGCTGCAGAGCGGTCTTGATGTGAAGCAGTGCGAGATAACCGATCTTTTCAGCAAAGGCGGGCAGTGGCACTGCGTAACAAAGCTGGGGGCGGACTATTCCTGCTGCTGCGCGGTGATAGCCACGGGAACCTTTCTCGGCGGCAGGGTCTATGTAGGCGAGGTGAACTACCCGTCGGGACCTGACGGCAGCTTTCCGGCTACGGAGCTTGCGGAAGCCCTTAAAAAACTTGGACTGCCGCTCAGACGCTTCAAGACCGGCACTCCCGCGAGGGTGGCGAGGGACAGTATAGATTTTTCTTCCCTTGAGGTCCAGAAGGGCGACGAGCGGGTGGTTCCGTTCAGCTATTCCACAAAGCAGCCTCCCGAAAACACGGCAGTCTGCCATATTTCCTACACAAACGACGAGACAAAGCGGGTGATACTTGAAAATATAGACCGCTCGCCGCTCTACGCGGGAGAAATAGAGGGAGTTGGACCCCGCTACTGTCCGAGCATAGAGGATAAAATCGTCCGCTTTGCCGATAAGAAGAGACATCAGTTTTTTATTGAGCCCTGCGGAAAAAACACAGAGGAAATGTACCTGCAGGGGCTTTCCTCTTCGCTTCCGGAGGAGGTTCAGATACAGCTGTACAGAACCATTCCCTGTCTTAAAAACGTAAAAATAATCCGCAACGCCTATGCTATCGAATATGACTGCGTAGACCCTGCGGCTATGTATGCCACGCTTGAAATGAAGGATTTTCCGGGACTATACGGAGCGGGTCAGTTCAACGGCTCCTCGGGCTATGAGGAGGCGGCGGCTCAGGGGCTTGTTGCCGGAATCAACGCGGCGCTGAAGGTTCAGGGAAAGGAGCCTCTCGTGCTTTCACGGGCTTCCTCGTATATAGGAACGCTTATAGACGATCTTGTTACAAAGGGCTGCTCCGACCCATATCGCATGATGACCTCAAGAAGCGAGTACCGGCTTTTATTACGGCAGGACAATGCTGATGAAAGGCTTATGCCGAAGGGATATGAATTAGGGCTTATAAGCGATGAAATTTATACCGATTTTCTTAAGCGCAGGGAACAGAAGGAAAAGGAAATCGAACGGCTTAAAACCACGTTTATCGGACCCGACGATGAGCTTAACAAAATGCTTGAAGAGTTGGGAACCGCGCCGATGACCACCGGAACAAGGCTTTCGGACTTGATAAAGCGGCCGCAGGTAAGCTATGCTATGTTGGCGCCTTTCGACAGGGGACGCCCGCGGCTTCCGGAAAGCGTCTGCGAAAAGGCGGAAACCGAAATTAAATACGAGGGCTATATAGCCCGCCAGCAGGCGCAGGTAAACGAAATGCTCCGCCTTGAGGGAAAGGTTATACCCGCCGATATAGATTATGAAAGCGTTTACGGACTAAGGCTTGAGGCAAAGGAAAAGCTCAATAAAATAAGACCGGCGAATATCGGTCAGGCTTCAAGAATATCCGGAGTGAGCCCTGCCGACGTTTCCGTGCTGCTTATTTATCTTTCAAAGTAATAAACCGCCTTTTTTACGGGAAAAATATTCCGGTAAGAAAGGCGGTTGTTTTATGACCTACAATGAATGGATAAAAAATATAGACGATGGGCTCCGGCCGGACAAAAGCTTTGATATTATTAAAAGAGAGCTTGAAATAGGGGGACGCAGCGCGGTTCTGTATTTTATAGACGGCTTTATAAAGGACGAGGTATATGAAAAAATTCTGGAATTTCTTTACGCTCAGACCCCTGACGATATAGCGGATATTCACGATATGAAGGAGTTTTCAAGGCTTAAAATGCCCTATGTAGAAACAGAAAGCAGTGAAGACATAGAATTTGTTAAAACGGTGATACTGTCGGGTCCGTCGGTGCTGCTGATAGAGGGTATATCCGGAGCGCTTATTGCAGATACAAGAACTTATCCTATGCGCGGAGTTGAAGAGCCGCAAAAAGACAAATCGCTGCGCGGCGCGCGGGACGGCTTTGTCGAAACCCTTGTAATGAATACCGCTATGATACGGCGCAGAATACGTGACAGCCGCCTTCGTATGGAGTATATGCAGATAGGCAGCGATACAAAGCTTGACATTGCGCTGTGCTACCTTGAAGGGGCGGCGGACGGCAGGGTGCTGGAAAAACTGCGCGGGAAGCTTAAGAATATGGAAATAAAGGGCATTTCGATGACCCAGCAGGCTATTGCCGAAAAGCTTCAGAAAACGGCATTTTTTAATCCCTTTCCCAAATTCAAGACCACCGAAAGACCCGATTACGCTTCCGGCTGTATTTTCGACGGCAGAATAGTGCTTATTATGGATAACTCGCCGTCGGTTATGATTATACCGATTTCACTGAGCGATTTCTTCCGGGAGACCGACGATTATTATTTCCTTCCGATTGTGGCAAGCTACACGCGTATTATCAGAATGCTCGTCTCTATAGCCAATGTGATTATAACTCCGCTGTATCTTCTGCTTGTAAACAATCCGGAGTACGTGCCTGGGCGGTTTGATTTCATTCTGCCGGAAAATTCAGGCAGCATATCGCTTTTTTTACAGTTCCTTATACTTGAGTTTATGGTTGACGGACTTCGTCTCGCATCGCTTAATACACCTGACGCGCTCTCAAACCCGCTCGGCATAGTCGGAGGTCTGCTGCTATCCGAGTTTGCAATAAACGTGGGCTGGTTCATAACCGAGGCGATACTTTTGATGGCTTTTGTAACTATTGCCAGCTTTTCGCTGCCGAGCTTTGAAGTGGGCTATGCAATGAAATTTGAAAGACTGCTTCTGCTTGTTCTTACCCAGATTTTCGGAATATGGGGGCTTGCGGGCGGTATCGTTTTAATATTTATCTGTATGCTTTTAATAAAAACCTTGTCGGGCAGAAATTACCTGTATCCTCTTGTCCCGTTTAACGGCAAAGCGTTTTCTGAGCTTTTTATACGCTATCCCATGAAATAAACGGTTTTTTCAAAATCCTGTCAATTTTTTCTTTTCCGGAGTTTTTTTATTTACCGAAAATTCATATATTTGAATTACAAATGCAACAAAACCGGTTTATAATAAGGACAAATCAAAGGAGGAACGTTTTATGAACGATTTTGATAAAAAGACAAACGGTGAATTGAACGGCTTTGATTCGGTAAACGGAGAGGAAACTCCGGACAGTGGTTATACCGTAACTCCGGAAGGCGGATTTTACACAAAGAGCCGGGAGGAAATAATACAGGACGAGGCTGTGGACAGCAGCGCCTATACCGCGCAGCCGGTTAACGAACAGCCGCCGCGGCAGGAGCAGCCCGCGCAGGAGCAGCAGCCCGGTCAGGAAAACGAGCGCGCAAAGCACAGCTTTTTCCCGAACGGAGAATATTCGGCTTACGGCGGGGGATACAACGGCTATAATCCTCAGAACTCCGCTCCGGTTTACAGCTATAAGCCTCCGAAGGCTAAAAAGCCGAAGAACTCCGGCTCTAAAAAGTACGGCGGCGGAATAGTAGCCGTGGCGGCGCTGCTTGCGGCAGTAATCGGCGCGGCAAGCGGCATAGCGGCGGTAAAATTTACAGAAAGCGATAATACCGCTTCGCTTACGCCGTCGGGTGTTTCGGGCAGCAATGTTAATATTAATGTCGACGAAACGGTTGAATCGGTTGTCGAGGCGGTTGCCCAAAAGGTTACGCCGAGCGTTGTGGGAATCAGAACCACAACCTCCGTGGCAAGCTTTTTCGGCGGCAGCAGTGAAGCCACCGGCGAGGGCAGCGGCGTTGTATATTCCTCGGACGGCTATATTATAACCAACTATCACGTTATCTCTGACGCGGTTTCAAATCAGCTTTCTTCCAAAATTGAGGTTTTTGTGGATACTCTTGACTCTGATCCGTACAGCGCTACCGTGGTTGGCTACAATA
>CALWUZ010000176.1 GCA_944384845.1 uncultured Clostridia bacterium | reverse complement strand
CGCGAGCCTTTGCAAGTTTATTCACCGCCCTTTTTTTCGCTGTTCTTATTATAAGCAAAACGAGACTTCCGCGGAAGTCTCGTTTTGTTATGCAGTATAAACTGAAAGGTTATTAGTTTTTTTTACTCTGGGCGGAGGCCTTTTGCACCGCCTGAAGGAATTTTTCAACTATAAGAGACGGCGCAGGGGAGTGAAGCAGTCCGAATGGAATGGCGTAACCCCAGTCGACCGGCAGAATTTTGAGCAGCGGATGCACATACCGCCAGTTTTCAATAGCCATAAGCACGTGATTGTTGTTTTCGCAGCGGTTAAATACCGCCACATCGTAGAAATCGAAGTCCACAATATGAATCTGCGGGTGGTTTTTCCACAAATCATCCCGAAGCAGGTCTACATAATGGCTCCAGTTGCGGCGCATAAGCATAAGATTTTCACCGTACAGGTCCTGAACAGTCAGCCTGTCTTTCTCAGCAAGCCTGTGATGAACCGATACCGCGCAGCAAATCGGCTCTCGTGAAAGCTCAAGCCCCGCGCATCTGCGCAGGCTCAGCATTGTCTCATCAAAAATGCCCGCCACCACGTCGATATTCTGCCCTAAATTTGCCAAAATCTCGCGGGCGTTTTCCGGAGTGTTTTCAAACGGGACAAGCTGGAACTTCACATTGGGGCAGTATTCCTGAAGGCGCGGCCACAGGTCCACCAGCACCTGAGCCGGCGTCATAGGCGAGGTTCCTATACGTATTACGTTGTCGGTCTCCTTATCGGCGTTTTTTGCCCGCGTTACGGAATCCTTGCAGTATTGAATTATATATTTCGCATCCTGGTACAGCGACTTTCCCGCCTCTGTCAGAAGCAGACCTCTGTGCGTACGGATAAAAAGCCTGAGCTCAAGCTCCTCCTCCAGCAGGTTTATCTGCTTGATAACCGCCGGCGGGGATATGAACAGCTTGTCCGCCGCCTTGTTGAAGCTTCCCGACTCCGCCACGCACAGAAAGGTTTCGAGCTGAGGGTTATACACGAGCTTCACCATCCTTTATAATTATTTTAAACGGTTGCCGCGGCTTTGTCAAATATAAATAATGCTATAACCGCCCTGCTTACCGCAGAGCATATTTATAAAAACATAAGAAGCGGAAGAGCTTTTCCGCAGGCAGGACTGCAAAAAAAATGCAGCTTGAGCGTATGAAAAATGCCACCGGGATTGAAACGGACTTGTGCGGTCTGTGCTTTGCGGTATGTCCGTATACGCAAAAATATCTGAAAGGGGAAGTGCCTTATTGGCGGGTAATTTCAAATTCGACTGATTGACCGCCGGCATAGTGACAACATAAATATTCAAAATGAGCCTTTGCTTTATTCGGAAGAATGATACCCTCTTACGCCGGCGAAAAGTGGGATTACAGTATTGAACGCTTTTCGGAACCCAGAATAGAAGAGAATATGCCGAGGCGGGCGTCTTTATAATAACGGCGATGCTTTACGTTCTGGTAAATCTCGCCGCGGCAGAAACGCTCTGCGGCTGAAGCCGTTTTTTATGCCTGTTTCCGCGGCGCCCTTTAGCGGAAGATTACTATTGTAATTTTTACATTTGTAGTTTATAATGAATTTTGCGGTGGGAATCCGCGCATAATAATAAAATACAAATGTATTGAAAGCTATTGACAAATAAAATACAAGTGTAGTATAATAGTAAGAAAGGTGTAGCAGATGGAATCCAAAAAACTGGTAATCACTTCGAAAAAGTACAGGGGAGAAACTATGGTAGTATCGTCGCGACTGACAAACGAACTGGTCGAGGAGCTTGACCGTATAGCAGAAAAAACCGGACGCACAAGAAATGAAATAATTCAGCTTTGTCTGGAATTTGCCGTTGACAACCTCGAAATAAAGGAGGAAAAATAAAATGGCTCAGATAGCGGATATCATCAAATACGAGGGGGATAACAGCACCTTTGTATGGAAGCACCCGCGCGAGGATTTTAACAGCCTGACGCAGCTGATCGTTCACGAAAGCCAGGAGGCTTTGTTTTTTATGAACGGTCAGGCTCTGGACCTTTTCGGTCCCGGGCGCTATACTCTGGAGACTGAAAATATACCTAAAATCGGCAGGCTGCTGAACCGTGCGACGGGCGATAAAACGCCCTTTCACTGCGAGGTTTATTTTATAAATAAAACCGAGCAGATGTCGGTAAAATGGGGTACGGACAGCAAGGTTCAGTACCTTGAGCCCACCTACGGATTTCCGATTTCGATAGGCGCGTCGGGCGAAATGTCGCTCCGCGCGGAGGACAGCCGCAGGCTGCTTGTAAAGCTGGTCGGCACCGAAAGCGTTCTCGACCGCCAGACGCTTGTCGTTTTTTTCAGAGCCTTTCTTATGACAAAAGTAAAGTCCTACATAGCGCAGGTTATGAAGAGCAGCGCGATTAATATTTTTGAGATAGACCAAAACCTTGCTGAATTTTCGGATGCTCTGAAAAAAATGCTTGTAAGCGATTTTGCCGATTACGGCGTGGCGCTGGAGAGATTTTTCGTTACCAACATTTTAAAGCCGGACGGCGACAGGCAGTATGAAAAATTCAAGGAGCTTTATTTCAGGCAGTACGCCGATATAGCCGAGGCAAAGCTCCGTCAGCAGACCGAGATCATCCACGCCGAGACCGAGGCTCAGAAGACCGTTATCGACTCAAAGGCTCAGGCGACAAAGCGCGCGCAGGAGGGCTATACCTATCAGCAGGAGCGCGGCTTTGACGTCGCCGAAAAGGTGGCGCAGAACGAGGCGGTTGGAGAATTTACCAATATGGGCGTAGGGCTCGGCACTATGGCGGGCGTGGGCGGCGCAGTCGGCGGTATGGTAGGCGGCATGATGAACGACGCCGTCGGCGCGGCGCAGAAGCCGCAGAGCGTTCCCGCCAGGCAGTCCGTCGGCTTCTGCGAAAACTGCGGCAGTCCGCTGAGCGCGGGGACCGCCTTCTGTGAGAACTGCGGCGCCGCCGTTTCCGTAAAGCCGGCCTGTAAAAACTGCGGATATGTCTTTGAAAATCAGGGCAGATTCTGTCCTAAGTGCGGCACAAGGCGGGAGGAGTAATATATGCGGAAAAATTTTAAATATTACATAATCATATGGGCGGTGCTTTTGGCTGTTTTCAACGCGGTCATGTTTCTGACGCCGAATGAGCTTGCCGGATTTTCCAAATTCGGCGGGGCGTTCTGGTCGGGCTACGCCGCGGTTACCGCCGCTTTTATAGGTCAGCTTGTATGTGCGTATATTGCCTTCAGGGCGGAAAACGCCGAAAAGCTGTTCCTTAATCTGCCGCTTATCACGGTAAGCTATACCGCGCTTATCGTCACGCCTATTGTCGGCGCGGCGGCGATGCTTATTCCGGAGCTTCCCCAGTGGGCGGGCGGTATAGTCTGCCTGCTGGTGCTGGCGTTCGGCGCGGTCTCGGTGCTTAAAGCCCGTGTCGCGGCTCAAATCGCGGGTGACAGAGAAAATCAGGTCGGGGGGCAGACCTACTTTATAAGGGGAATCACCGCGGAGGCGCAGATCCTTATGGGCAGAGCCTCCTCTCCGCTGATTAAGGAAAAATGCAAAAAGATTTACGAGGCTCTGCGCTACAGCGATCCGGTATCGGTCTCGGCTCTTGCCGACACCGAGCGGAGCATAAGAGAGGAATTCTGCGCCTTTTCAGACGCGGTCTCAGCCGCCGATCTCGGCGGCGCTGAATCCGCCTGTGAAGCGCTGCTTGCCCTGATAAACGAGCGGAACGCCGCGTGCAGGCTTTTAAAATAATATAAAACGGAGAGAGTGTCAAAATGGCGGTTTTCAAATGTAAAATGTGCGGCGGAGCGCTGGATATAAAGGGGAACGAGACCGTCGCGGTATGCGAGTACTGCGGCACAAGGCAGACCCTGCCGCGGCTGGACGACG
>CALWUZ010000175.1 GCA_944384845.1 uncultured Clostridia bacterium | reverse complement strand
CGGCAGAGCGCCGAATTTTCTTATAATAAAGGTGATAATACCGCAGCCGACTGCGAAAACCATCTTTCCGAGCGCGGTTGTGGGGCTTGTAGTATAATCCGTCGCCATAAAAAACGCTCCGAGTATCAGACCGCCGCCGAAAACCGAGACCGCAAGATCTCCTCCGGCAGCCAGAGTAAGCAGCGCCGTTGTGCCGATAAAGCATGCGGGAATCACCGGAGAAATCACCCTGCGCAGCAGCAGATAAGCGCCACCGACCAGCAGCAGAAAAGCCGAGGTCTCGCCGATAGAGCCGGGATGCATTCCGAAAAACAGCTCCTTTAAACCGTAGGTGCCGCTTTGAGCGGCAAGAGGAGTAGCTGAGGTAACCGCGTCGGAAACAGGCTCGGTAAAGCGGGTCATAGTTCCCGGGAAGGATACCAGCAGAATAATTCTTGCGGAAATCGCGGGATTTGCAAAGTTGCAGCCGATTCCGCCGAACATCTGCTTTACTACAATTATAGCGGCGACGCTGCCTATAGCCGCCTGCCACAGCGGAATAGAAGACGGAAGATTCATGCCGAGCAGCAGCCCCGTGACCGCCGCAGACATATCGCCCACGGAATTGGGCTTTTTGAGCGCCTTATCCCACACAAATTCACTTAAAACCGCCGTTATTATGCAAACGGCGAGTACGCCAAGCGCCAGCCAGCCGAAAAGTATGCATCCGTAAACCGCTGCGGGAGAAAGCGCTATAATTACATCCGTCATTATGCCTCTGGTAGTTTCGCTGTGACGGATATGCGGCGAGGAGGCAACCGTAAGAAGCTCTTTCATTTTGCCTTGTTCCTCCTTAGCTCTTCTTTTGCCAGCCGCATTACCTGAGTAAGCGGACGTTTCGCGGGACATACGTAGGAGCAGCAGCCGCACTCCATACAGTAATCCACATTCAGCTTTTCAAGCCTTTCGGCAAAACCGTGATTTACCGCCGCCTCAACCGACGCAGGATAAAGCCTCATAGGGCAGCCCGCCGCACAGCGTCCGCAGCGTATGCAGGGGGTGGTCTGCGGCGGTTTAACCTCGCCTCGCATCACGGTAAGGGCGTTGGTTCGCTTTTCGACTACCGCGTCGCCGTTTACGGCGTCAACTCCCATCATAGGTCCGCCGAAAATTATTTCCGACGCGTCCTCCGCAACGCCGCCCGCAAACTCCAGAACATCTTTGACCGAGGTGCCTATGGGCACCATAATATTTTTCGGCTCCTTTACAGCCGTGCCGTCTACCGTTACGCGCTTTGACACAAGAGGCATTCCGGTAGTAACAAAGCGGTAAAGCGTAGCCACACTCGTTATATTCATAACTATGCAGCCCACGTCCGCCGGAAGCTTGCCGGCAGGCACCCGCCTTCCGGTGGCGGAGTATACAATAACCTTTTCCGCCCCCTGGGGATAGCTGGTGGGCAGCTTCATAAGCTTTACAGTGTCAAGGCTGTCCCTCCGGTCAGATGCGATAGCGTAAAGCTTGTATATCGCCTTCTGTTTGTTGCTTTCTATGCAGATAATGACATTGGGTATTCCGAGCGTTTCCTTTAAAAGATAAACGCCCTCCACCACATCCTCGTAATTCTCTATGCATACCCGGTAATCCGAGGTTATGTAGGGCTCGCATTCGGCTCCGTTTATAATAAGCGTGTCTATCGGCTTATCCTCAGGCGGTGAAAGCTTTACCTTTGCCGGAAATCCCGCGCCGCCGAGACCGACAAGCCCGCAGCAGTCAGCCGCCTTTGCCAGATCCTCCTTTGTTTTCACCGCAAAGGGTGAAAGCGACGGATCGTTTTCCATAAGCCCGTCTGACTCGATAACTATACATTTGCAGCTCTGACCTCCGGCGGAATAATCCTCCACAGACTTAACCGTTCCCGAAACGCTCGAATGCACCGGAGCGCTGACAAAGCCACCCGACTCTCCTATCAATGTGCCGACATACACCCTGTCACCCTTATTCACCACAGGCGCCGCCGGAGCGCCTATATGCTGGCGCATAGGTATCCTGACAACGGCGGGAGGCGGCATTACGGCCGTTTCAAGATCCGCCGTACTCTTAAGGTGCGGCAGCAGCACGCCGCCGCGTATGTGCCTTACGGGACTGATAATACTCTCTTTGCCCTTCATGCTTCTTCTCCTTTGAGAAAAATATAAGATTATAATACTATATACACCGCGTTTTTTCAAGGAGTAAATCGCAGAAACGGCTGTTAATATTATGTCATAACTCACATACGCAGGCAGGACTGACCGGCTTATGGTAACCGGACAGTCCTGCGCTTTAATTTCCGCATTCTATGCTTATCCTATTGAAAATATCAAGTATATCGTCAACGCGGGTCTCCTGCTTATCTTTTCCCGTCTTATCAAGAATGATACGCCCCTTGTCCATCATAACAAGTCTTGTGCCGTATTCCACGGCATAGCGCAGATTGTGAGTCACCATTATGGCGGTAAGGCGCTTCTCATTTATAATCCTGTTTGTAAGCTCCATTATAGTCTCCGCGGTGTGCGGGTCGAGCGCCGCAGTGTGTTCATCCAAAATAAGAAAATCAATCGGAGTCATTGTTGCCATCAAAAGCGATACCGCCTGACGCTGACCGCCCGAAAGCGCGCCTAACTTGACGTCAAGCATATCCTCAAGACCGAGCCCCAGCTCGTTTAGCTGCTCACGGTAGCGCTGTCTGCGCGCAAAATTGACCCCAAATGACAGACCGTAGCGCTTTCCTTTATTATCCGCAAGCGACATATTCTCCAGTATCGTCATATCAGGGCAGGTTCCCGCCGCGGGATTCTGATAAACGCGCCCCATCAAACGGTAGCGCCGGTACTCGCGCAGACCGTTGATATTTTTTCCGTCTATAAGCACCTCCCCGCCGCTCACCGGCACGCTGCCGCAAATTATATTCAGCATCGAGGTTTTACCGCTTCCGTTGCTTCCCACCACCGAAACAAACTCGCCGTCGGACACGGTAAAATTGAAGTTTTCAAACAGGCAAAGCTCGGTTACGGTGCCGGGATTATATATTTTTGATATATTCCGAAGCTCTAACATGCCGCGCTCCCCCTTTTTTCCTTTTTCCGTCCGGTAATAAAGCCGGAGGTCTTTTCGTTGAAAATCAGAATCAGCGCAAACAAAACAGCGTTTAAAAGCTTCAAATATATACCGTTTGTGTCAACCAGCACCAGATAATTAAGACAGAGGGAATATACGACTGCGCCGAAAATCACGGCGGTGGTATTGCCGATGAATTTGATTTTTGAAAAAACCGCTATTCCTATGATAACCGACGCCAGCGCCATAACCACCTTGCCGCTGCCGGAGGAATTGTCATACTGGGAATAAAGATTGGCGTACAGCGCACCCGACATTGCGACAAAGCCGTTTGCAACGGCGATACCGAGGATTTTATAGGTACCGCTGTCGCGCCCCAGCGAGATTACGAGCATTTCATTGTTTCCGGTAGCCTTTAACATATAACCGAGCTTGGTTTTTAGGAAAAGATCTATTATAAGCTTCACCGCGACGACAAAAATCAGCTCTATTATTAGAATCATATAATCGCGGTTTCCGTCGCCCAGTAGCCTTGATATACTGCCGCTGAAAATTCCCTCCAGATTTTCGCTTCTGAATGAGAAAATAGTAGTGGTAAGACCGGTTCTGGTAAGCAGCTTGGTAAGCGCAAGCGTGACCGAAAGCAGCGCGGTCATCACTATTATTCCGGAAAGCAGCTTTGAAATATTGAATTTTACATGAAGCACGCCGGTAACCGCTCCCGCCGCAAGACCGGCGAAAAAGCTCAGCAGGATTGCCGGAAGCGCCGGAATCCCGAGCCTTAGCATAAAAATAGTACAGCAGACGCCTCCGAGGGGAAAGGTGCCGTCCACCGAAAGGTCGGGAAAATCAAGTATGGAATAGGATATGTATACACCGAGCGCTAAAACGGCGAAGCACAAACCCATCTGAAGACCGTCAATAGTAGTAGCAAAGAAAAGCATTACTCATTATCCTTTTTAATGAATTTGCGGCGCGGCTTTTTTATCTGCCGCGCCGGTGCATAGCGTAAGCTCCGGTTATTCTGCAACATCCTCCGCCGCAACCGTATCCGGAACCGTAAGACCGAGCTCGGCGCATACCTTGCTGTTATAATAATTCTCGGGCTCGGTAATATACGAGGTTTCAATATCCGAAGCGCTGCTGCCGCCCAATATTTCCGCAGCCGCCTTGCCCGCGGCCGCTCCGACGGTAATATAATCTATCGAAGCGCTTGCGGCACAGCCGACCCTGACCTGCTCTATTTCGGAGCCGAAAACCGGAATTTTTTTCTCATTCGTAATAGGCAGAATATTGGTCTCAAGCTTGCCGACAACCGTATTGTCAAGCAGATTTACAAGGCATTCCGCTCCCCGCTCGATAAGCTCGTTGGTTTTTGCGTCAATGGTATTGATATCCGCCACGGCGGAGCTGATTATTTCCATTCCGTCGTATTTCTCAGCCGCCTTTTCAAGATTTTCAACCTGTACGGGAGAGCTTGATTCCTCTGTTGAATAAAGCACGCCTATTTTAAGGTCGGTTTTATTCATAAAGGCGGTAACCACCTCAAGCTGCTTTTCAAAATTCGGAATATCCGAAGAACCTGTCACATTGGTATAGTTCTCCATTACCGTAGCGTCCGTAACCGCGCAGAAGACGACGGGAACGCCGTTTTCCTCCGCCGCGTTTGCCGCCGCCACCGCCGACGGAGTGGCTATGGCGATTATAACGTCGGCGTTTTTGTTTACAAAATTATTTGCCTGAGTCTGTGAAACGCTCGCGTCAAAATTGCTGTTCACATATTCGATATTGTAATTTTCTTCGGTAATGCCGTTTTCCTCAAGTCCCTGCATAACTCCGTCATAGCAGTTATTGAGCGAGGCATGTGAGCCGAACTGTATGATTCCTATGGTTTTCTTGCCTGAATCGCCGCCGCAGCCGGCAAGGGCGATAACCATGATTATACTCATAAGCGACGCTAATATTTTTATTATGTTTTTCATCTGTATTTTCTCCTTTTAAGCTTTTCAGTATTATTTTTAATGGGTTTCAAAAGAAAATACGCCATCGCCATCGTTTTGTCATAAGCTTCATAATTCAATCCCTCCGGAAAATAAAAAAAGTCCTATCCCATAAAATATGGGACAAGACTTGTAATCCTGCGGTACCACCCAAGTTGCCGGCAAAGCCGACCGCTCAATTCCTGCACAAATATGCAGACCGTTCGGATAACGGGCACGGTTCCCGTCGGCTGCTACTGACGCAAAGCGCTTTCGGCCGCCCTCATAAGTCCATTCACAATACCGTCCGCCGCAGCGTTCGCACCGCCGGCTGCTCTCTTAAGGCTTTTGATAAAGCTACTCCTCTTAATCACAGGTTTAAACTATGTTATGATTATATTAACATCACAAAAAAAATTTGTCAAGTGTTTTTTACAAAAATTTTTTCGTTTTTTTCCGGAACCGCCGGCTCTGAGCCGTTTTCGCGTTCTTTTTCCTCCATATCCGCGCGCGCGTTGGCAAGCATAAGCTTTATGCGGTTTTCCTGATTGACCTTTGACGCGCCCGAATCGTAATCGATAGCCACGATATTCATATCCGGATTTTTTTCCTTGAGCGGCTTCATCATGCCCTTGCCGCAGATATGATTAGGAAGACAGCCGAACGGCTGAGTGCAGACGATATTATGCACTCCCTCGTCGTTCAGCTCAAGCATTTCTGCGGGAAGAAGCCATCCCTCGCCCATCTTGGTGCCGAGCCCCATAAACTCCCTTATCAGTTCCATTGTATGCTTTATAGGAGTTGGAGGTGTGAAATTTCCGTCCTCTTTCATGAGCTCTATTATCGCATTCTGCTGACCAACAAGATAATTAAATACAAGCTTCAGCACCGGCAGACGCAGCTTATTAAGACCGTAAAGCCAAATATCGGTCAAATTCGATACTATGCAGTACATAAAGAAATCAAGAAGCCCCGGAACCACCACCTCGGCGCCTTCATCGATAAGAAACTGCTCAAGATTATTGTTTCCGAGAGGAGAATATTTTACATATATCTCGCCGACAACACCGACCTTGATTTTTTTCTCGTTTCTGCGCTCTATCTCAGCAAACCGAGAAAGCATCATCTTACAGTTTTCCTTTACCTTTTTAAAGGAAACCCCCTCGCACTGCATCTTGTCGGCAAGCTCCACGGTCAGCTCGTCGGCAAGGCGTTCGGTCTCGCCGGCGTTCACCTCATAAGGCTTGCACTGATTCACAAGGGTCAGCAGCATATCGCCGTAGATTATCGCGTAAAAAAGCCGGTGCAGAATAGGAATCGTCAGCCTGAAGCCGGGATGGTTTTCAAGTCCGCCGAGATTGAAGGAAATCACCGGAACAAAGCCGTAGCCCGCCTTTTCAAGCGCTTTTCGCAAAAGAAAAATATAATTTGAAGCGCGGCAGCCTCCGCCTGTCTGAAAAAGAATCAGGGCGGTTTTATGAACATCGTATTTCCCGCTGTTTAAAGCATCTATAAACTGTCCTATTACAAGTATTGCGGGATAGCAGGTATCGTTGTGAACATATTTAAGCCCGCTTTCTATTATTCTGTGACCGGAGGTTTCAAGCAGCTCCAGCGTATAGCCGTAATTCTTAAAAACCTGAAGGAAAAGCTTGAAATGTCTCGGCAGCATATTCGGCACAAGAATCGTATATTCCCTGCGCATTTCCTCTGTAAACGGTATGTATTTACGCTCCTCCAAGCGGCTCACTCCTTTCTTCGAGCGCTCCGATAAGCGAGCGCAGCCTTATTTTCACCGCTCCGAGATTTGTTATCTCGTCAATTTTTATCTGGGTGTAGAACTTGCCGCGGCTTTCAAGAATAGAACGCACCTCGTCGGTAGTTATGGCGTCCACTCCGCAGCCGAACGAGACCAGCTGGACAAGCTCGGTATCCCTATGCTCGGCGGCATAGCGCGCCGCGCGGTAGAGGCGTGCATGATAAGTCCATTGATTAAGCACCTTTACGGTAAACGGCTCGGCAAGCCTGAAAACGCTGTCCTCGCTGACCACAGCGAAGCCGAGCGAATTTGCAAGCTTATCTATGCCGTGGCCTATTTCGGCGTCAATATGATAAGGTCTTCCTGCCAGAATCATAATGCGCCTGTTGTTTCTGCGGGCAAAATCAAGCGCCCTGGCGCCTTCGGCGCGCACAGCCTCCATATATTCCGCGTAGCACTTAAAGCCGTAATCCACCGCAGCTTTGACCTCGCTCTTTTTTATATCCCCGAAAAATCCCGAAAGATATGAATAAAGCTCCTTTGAAAGTTCGCGTTTGTTATTTACGTTAAGATACGGATATAGAAACTTAACCTTGGCGAGATCATCCACATTTCCCTTTAAAAGCTCGGAATAATACGCAACAACCGGACAGTTATAATGGTTGTCGGTCATTTTTTCATCAATGTTATAGGTAAGGCAGGGATAGAATATCGCGTCTACTCCTTCCGAAATCAGGCACTCAATATGTCCATGCATTATTTTCGCAGGATAGCAGGCGGTGTCCGACGGTATGGAAAACTGTCCTTTCTCATATATGCGGCGGTTTGACATCGGCGAAACCTTTACCGTAAAGCCAAGCTTTGTGAAAAAACCATGCCACAGCGGCAGAAGCTCATACATACCGAGCGCCAAAGGCAGTCCCACCGTTCCGCGCGCTCCCTCCTCCGATTTAAGGGAGGTAAGATAATTGCGCTTGAACTCATAAAGATTCGGAAGCGGCTCGGAGGGCTCCGGATTTCCGAGTCCCTTTTCGCACTGATTTCCCGAAATAAACCGCTTTCCGTCGCCGAAGGTATTTACGGTCAGCCTGCAGTGGTTGGTGCAGCCCTGACACACGGCGGATTTCGAGGTATGGACAAAGCTTTTTAAAGCCTTACTGCCGATAATTGAGGAAACTTCGTATTTCTTCGAGTAAAGCGCCGCGCCGTAAGCACCCATAAGCCCCGCTATCGAGGGACGTATCACGTTATGACCTATTTCGCGCTCAAACGCGCGCAGAACCGCGTCGTTATAAAAGGTGCCCCCCTGCACGACGATTTTCTCGCCCAGCTCGGCAGCTGACGCGGCTCTAATAACCTTATAAAGCGCATTTTTTACCACGCTTATCGAAAGACCGGCAGATATATCCTCAACTGAGGCGCCGTCTTTCTGCGACTGCTTGACGGAGGAATTCATAAACACCGTGCAGCGGCTGCCGAGATCCACCGGTGCGGTGCCGTGAAGACCTTTTTCGGCAAAATCCTCAATCGTATAGCCCATCGACTTTGCAAACGTCTCAAGAAACGAACCACAGCCTGAGGAGCACGCCTCGTTTAGCATTATGCTGTCTATAGCGCCGTTTCTTATCTTAAAGCACTTTATATCCTGCCCGCCTATATCGAGAATAAATTCCACCTCAGGCTCAAAATATTTCGCCGCGGTATAATGGGCTATTGTCTCCACAATGCCGCAGTCCACCGAAAAAGCATGCTTTATAAGCTCCTCGCCGTATCCGGTGACCGCTGAGCCGGATATCGTTATCCTGTCCCCGATAAGCTCATAGATTTTTGAAAGCTGCTCTCTTACAATCTCAACCGGATTGCCCTGATTTGAAGCATAATACGAATACAGTATTTCGTCGTTTTCCGAAAGCAGGCAGAGCTTTGTTGTAGTAGAGCCGCAGTCTATACCGAGATATGCCCTTCCGGCATATCCGGAGATAACCGCGCTTTTTACCGACGATTCGGCATGGCGGCGCCTGAAGTCCTCATATTCGTCTTCATCCGCGAAAAGCGGCTTAAGCCTGCCCTTACCGCCCGAAACGGCGCCGGCGCCGCGGACCGCGGAAATAAGCGAATCGGCAGTGTATGTATCGCTCTGCTTTTCGGCGTAATACGACGCGCCGAGAGCTACCGCAAAGCGCGCATACTCAGGAAAAACGGCATTATCATCATTGAGCTTCAGCGTTTCCTTAAAGCGGAGCCTCAGACCCTTGCAGTAATAGAGCGGTCCGCCGAGAAAAAGCACCTTGCCCTTTATTTTCTTGCCCTGCGCAAGACCGGCTATAGTCTGGTTCACAACCGCCTGATAAATGCTCGCGGCAACGTCCTCCTTGCGGGCGCCCTGATTAAGCAACGGCTGAATATCGGTTTTGGCGAAAACACCGCAGCGCGAGGCGATGGGATAAAGCCTGCCGGCGCCGAGGCTCAGCTTATCCAGTTCGTCTGCCGTAATATTAAGAAGGGTTGCCATCTGATCGATAAAAGCGCCCGTTCCGCCGGCGCAACTGCCGTTCATACGCTCGTCAAGTCCGCCGTCAAAAAATATTATTTTAGCGTCCTCTCCGCCGAGCTCGATAACACAGGAGGTGTCGGGCTCCTTAAGCTTTACTACCTCGCCGGTAGCGAAAACCTCCTGCACAAACGGAATATGCGCCGCCTCAGCAAGACCGAGACCCGCGGAGCCGGAAACCGCCGCCGCAATTTGCGAGTCACCAGTTATTCCGCTTACAAGCCGCAGCAGCTCCTCGGTTTTCTCGCGCACCTGTGAAAAATGACGCTCATACCTCTCAAGCTTTATCTCTTCCCCTTTTCTCAGTACGATTTTTGCCGTGGTTGAGCCTATGTCTATGCCAAGCGAATACTCAGCCGCGGTATTTTTATTCACCATAATATCTATATCACCCATTTAAAAAACCAAAATAAAATATCACTTAATTATACACCACAATTTTTTAAAAAACAACTGTAAAAATATGAAAGGGCTGCCTCACTTTACATAAGCGAGGCAGCCTGCCGGTTGGCCTTAATATATCAGTCCTTATTATTGAAAAAGCTGATAACGTCTGTATAGCTTTCGTCGTCATCGCCGGAATTGCCGAGAAGAGAAGCCAGATCGTTTGACTTTTCATCCTTCCTGTCGTCACCGAGACCCGTAGCGACAACCGTAACGCGGATAGTATCCTCAAGCGTATCGTCAAGCTGCGCGCCCCAGATAATGGTGGCGTCAGGATGAGCCATATCCGAAATAATGGATGAGGCAAGCTCCACCTCTTCGAGCCCGATATCGTCCGAGCCGGTGATACTGATGATTACGCCGCGGGCGTTTTCCATAGAGGTCTCAATAAGCGGGCTGCTGATAGCCGCGCGCGCAGCCTGCTCCGCCTTGTCGCGTCCGGTAGCAACGCCTACGCCCATATGAGCGTAGCCGGCGTCAGCCATAATTGACTTAACGTCCGCAAAGTCAAGGTTGACCAGCGCGGTGACGTTAATAAGCTCAGATATACTCTGAACGCCCTGACGAAGCACATCGTCGGCAATAATAAACGCGTTTTTAAAGGTTATCTTCTGCTCTGAAACAAACTTAAGGCGCTCGTTGGGTATGACCACGAGACTGTCCACCTGCTCGCGCAGGGCGGCAATTCCCGATTCCGCCTGGGTCATACGCTTTTTGCCCTCAAAGCCGAAGGGCTTAGTAACGATTCCGACTGTTAAAATGCCAAGCTCCTTGGCTATAGCGGCAACTACCGGGGCGGCGCCCGTTCCGGTTCCGCCGCCCATTCCGGCGGTAATGAAAATCATATCCGCGCTGCGTATTGCGGCGGTTATCTCATCGCGTGATTCCTCTGCGGCGGCACGTCCGTTATCCGGATTTCCGCCGGCACCCATGCCGGAGGTGGTCTTGTCCCCTATCTGGACCTTCTGATTGGCCTTTGACTGAATAAGAGCCGCCTTGTCGGTGTTGATGGCTATAAACTCAACGCCTCGCACTCCCGCGTCAACCATGCGGTTTACCGCGTTTCCGCCGCCGCCGCCTACTCCGACGACCTTAATCTGTACTACGTTCTCTTGTTCTTCTGCAACTTCAAATGGCATTTTGAATTCCTCCGTGCTTATGTAAAAATATTAGATATATCATTATTTATACAGTTATATACTGATATTAACATATCTCATTTTAAATTTCAACACTTTTTATTACATTCCTGTAATTTTTTTTAATATGACAAAAACAAGCCTTTTCCAAACGCGCAAAATGCGTAAAATTCACCTATTCAACGCTTCCCTCAATAAAGGTTCCCTGGGTATTGCTGCTTGTCCACAT
>CALWUZ010000174.1 GCA_944384845.1 uncultured Clostridia bacterium | reverse complement strand
AGCTGTCCCCTCGTAAAAGTGGCCTGTTTTTTGGTTAAGGAATAGGACAACCGAGGGGCCGAGGCTCAAAAAAGCCCGGAATATCAAGGAAAATCATCGCTCAGACGATTGAAGTACGGTCTCAAGGGAGCCCGGCGCGCGCCCCAGTTCTCAAAAAGATAATAAATTTAAGCCTAAATTCAAAGAACTCCGAAAGCATATTGCTTCCGGAGTTCTTCAGTTTACGGGCAGAACCGCCGATATTACGCCAGATACTGTGCAAGCGAAATGACAAGCGGCATCGTGATAATTGACAGCACCGTGCTTACAGAGACCATATCGATTGAAAGCGGGGTATCTGCTCCGAATTTGGAAGAAAGCATAGTGGTGACTGCGGCCACCGGCGCGCTGACCGAAATGACAATCGAGACCAGCAGGGTACCTCTTGTTCCTATTATGTATAAAAAACCGAGAACGGCAAGGGGATATACTATCATGCTTAAAAGGACCGAAATAATGCATTTGAAATCCTTAAGCGCGGACAGCGCATTGTTCTGCGCCAAATGATAGCCGATTATAAGCATCGGAAGGGGCGTGTAAATTGCCGCCATATAGTCGATTGCCGAGGTAATAACTCCGGGGAGCGGCAGAGAAAAAACAAAAATTATTAGACCGATTATAAGACCGATTATTCCGGGATTTATAAAAAGCTTTTTCGGCTGTATATATTTCCGGTCACCGCTTATAAGGAATACGCCGTAGCTCCAGGTAATCAGATTGAAAACTATTACGTATGCCGAGCCGTACAGCGTGCCGTCCTCTCCCAAAAGCGCCTGCTGAAGCGGAAGCGACATAAATCCGCAGTTGGCGAAAATTGAGCCGAAGCGCAGCACGCGCTCGCGCGCCTTGTTTTTTGAATGCAGGAAAATATGGCTTAAAACAATCAGCAGCACCTGTACCAGAAATATCAGCAGAAAGGCTTTAAGCAGCGATTTCATAACGGTACGGTCATATTCGCGCAGCAGTGATTTTATTATGACGCAGGGGGTTACGATGATGAGCGCTATATCGGTGCAGCAGCGCGCGCCCTCCTCGGTCATAATTCCTGCCTTTGCAGCTGTAAAGCCCACTGCTATCATTATGGCGAGGATTATGACTTGTGAGAAAACCGTTATAAACATTTATTCACGCTTTCCGCAAATTTATTGAACGCCGCTTTGCCTTCGGCGGTTCTTTTGTAAACTCCGGCGTGCTCAAGCACTTTGGCAAAAACAAGACCTGTTTCCTGCCGTAGAATATCGCTTATATTTTCCCTGCAGATGTCGTTGTGCCTCGCCCTGATTTCATCCGTCCAGGCGGCATGCTTTGAAATGGCTTCGTCCGCCGCAATGTCCCGTCCGCTGAGGATGGCGTCTTCAAGCGCGGCAATTTCGGCTTTAAGCCGTGCAGGCAGCACGGCGAGCCCCATTACCTCAATAAGTCCGATATTTTCTTTTTTTATGTGGTGGAGCTCGGAATGCGGGTGGAACACGCCGAGAGGATGCTCAGGCGTGGTTATATTGTTGCGGAGCACCAGATCAAGCTCATACCGCTCTTTGTTCCTGCGGGCGATAGGCGTTATTGTATTGTGGGGTTCGCCGCCGGTTTCCGCGAAAATAAAGACGTCGGGGTCGCTGTAGCTGCGCCATGACTTTAAAATACAGTCGGCGAGCTCTGTTATTCTGGCGGCGTCCTCACAGGAAAGCCGTATAACCGACATAGGCCACTTTACAATACCGGCTTCCACGTCGGAATATCCTTTAAAGAAAAGCGGCTGCTCTACGGGAGCTTTAGCCATAGCGAAGGTGTAATTTCCGCCCTGAAAGTGGTCGTGGCTTAAAATGGAGCCGCCAACTATCGGCAGGTCGGCGTTGGAGCCTACAAAATAATGCGGGAACTGCTTTACAAAATCAAACAGCTTTATAAAGGTTTCGCGGTTTATTGCCATCGGAGTGTGAAGCGAATTGAAAACTATGCAGTGCTCATTGTAATAAACATAGGGCGAATACTGAAAGCACCATTCGCCGCCGTTTATGACGACGGGTATTACGCGGTGATTCTGTCTTGCGGGAAAATTTACCCGTCCGGCGTAGCCCTCGCACTCGCGGCAGAGCATACATTTGGGATAGCCGGACTGCGGGGCTTTTTTTGCCGCCGCGATAGCCTTGGGGTCTTTTTCCGGCTTTGAAAGGTTTATCGTTATATCGAGGTCGCCGTATTCGGTGGGGGTTATCCACTTTATATCCTTCTCAACCCGATAGCGCCGGATATAGTCGCTGTCCCGGCTTAGGGTGTAAAAATAATCGGTGGCTTCTTTTGGGGATCTCTTATAAAGCGAATAAAATTTTTCCGTGACCTCGCTGGGTCTCGGCATAAGCGCTCCCATAAGCTTTGTATCGAACAGGTCGCGGTATACGACGCTGTCCTCGATTAGCCCTTTGCTTACCGCGAAATCCAGCAGCTCTTTTAATGTCTGCTCAAGATTGACGCCTGTAAACTTCTCGGCGCAGTCGTATTCATCAAGTCCGAGTATCTCAAGAATACGGTTGGTTGCGTATATTTCGTCGCGCTCAGTCAAAAGACCCTTTTCGGTTCCGTAGCAGACAAGCTTCCTTATGCTTTGGTCAATCATTAAATACACCGGCCTTTGTATATTTTATTAAATTATACCTTTTTTAGCCCTGACTGTCAATTACCGGAGAGCCGGTTACAATAAAAAAATAAGGCTCCGCCGGAGATGCAAAGCCTCCGGCGGAGCTCGCCGCTTCGGTTTATAAAAATCGGACCGCTATTTTTTGCCCGCGCAGGAATGTCCAGTGCCGCAGCAGGAGCAGCCGCCGCAGCTTCCGCTGCAGCAGCCTCTGCCTTTTTTGCGTCTGACCGCCATAAAGGCGATCACGCCTGCCACGACGGCTGCTAAAACAAGAGCGATAATTATCGTAGAAATATTATCCGATAACCAGTCCATAAAAACACCTCTGATCCTTTAGCTTTTAAAATTACGCGATAGCCTTACTGCTTAGCCTTGTAGCCTCCTTATAGGGCTTGAAGAGCATATACAGAATGAACGCAAGAACCGCAAGCGCGAATATAAGACCTATGAGGTTAATATTTCCGGTGAATACCGAACCTATCTGATATATTATAAGCGATATTGCATAGGCGAATACACACTGATAGCCTATTGCGAACGCTGTCCATTTGGCGCTGTTCATCTCGCGCTTAATTGCGCCCATAGCGGCAAAGCAGGGAGCGCAGAGCAGATTGAAGACAAGGAACGAATAGGCAGCAAGCTGACTCATGCTTTCAAAATCAAGGACGCCGAACACGCCCACAACCTCTTCCTTGGCGACAAGACCCATAATGGTTGCAATAGTGGCTTTGATATTGCCGAAGCCCAGCGGAGCAAATATCCAGCAAACAGCGTTTCCTATCATTCCGAGTACGCTGTCCTCAAGCTCCATTTCGGTGCTGAAGGTAAAGCTGCCGTCCGCTATTCCGAACATTGAACCTGCCCAGATAACTATTGAGGAAAGGAAAATAATTGTTCCGGCTTTTCTGATGAAGGAGCTTGCTCTTTCCCACATGCTGCGGAGAATATTTCCGGCGGTCGGCCAGTGGTATGCCGGAAGCTCCATAACGAAGGGAGCGGGATCGCCTGCAAACATTTTTGTCTTTTTAAGCATTATACCCGATATGATGATTGCCGCTATACCGATAAAATAGGCGCTGGGCGCTACCCACCAGGCTCCGCCGAAGAGCGCGGAGGCTATAAGCGCTATTATCGGCAGCTTGGCGCTGCAGGGAATAAAGGTTGTCGTCATAATTGTCATGCGGCGGTCGCGTTCGTTTTCAATAGTGCGCGACGCCATAACGCCGGGAACTCCGCAGCCGGTACCGATAAGCATCGGAATAAAGGATTTGCCCGAAAGTCCGAACTTGCGGAATATGCGGTCAAGCACGAAAGCGATACGGGACATATATCCGCAGGATTCAAGGAAGGCGAGCAAGAAGAACAGCACCAGCATCTGGGGAATAAAGCCCAGCACTGCGCCGACGCCGGCTACAATACCGTCAAGTATCAGGCTCTGCAGCCACTCCGCACAGCCTGCGGCTTCAAGTCCGGAGCCTATGAGCACGGGTATGCTTGGCACCCAGATTCCGTAGCCGGAGGTATCCGGAACACCGTCGGATTCAAGCGCCGCGTCTACCGTGGCGGAAATGTCGTAGCCTTCCTCCGTCAGCGACTCGGCATAGGAGCCGTACTGCTCGTCAAAATCACCGAAGCTACCGCTTTCTATCGCGGCCTTTATTTCCTCGGCTCCGACTACTCCGGCGGCGGCAGCGGCGTCAACCGTGTCCTTTACCTCGTCGGTAAATATATTTTCGGCGGCGTACTCGTTCATCGCCGCGTCGTATTCCGAGGTTCCGATGCTGAACAAATGCCAGCCCTCTCCGAACACGCCGTCGTTTACCCAGTCGGTAAATATTGTTCCTACCGTGGTGACCGAAAGATAGTAAACGATAAACATTATTACGGCAAAAATGGGGAGCGCGGCGAAACGGTTTGTAACGACGCGGTCAATCTTATCCGAAACCGTAAGCTTTCCGGCGTCTCTCTTTTTATAGCAGCCCTTTATAAGCGAGGCTATATATATGTAGCGCTCGTTAGTGATAATGCTTTCGGCGTCGTCGTTATATTCCTTCTCCGCAGCTTTTATATCGCTTTCAATATGAGCGGCAAGCCCGCTTTCAAGCTTTAGCTGACTTAAAACTTTATCGTCGCGCTCGAAAATTTTAATTGCGTACCAGCGCTGATTTTCAGCGGGCATTTCATGGAGAGCCGCCTCCTCGATATGCGCAAGCGCATGCTCCACAACGCCCGAAAAGGTGTGCATAGGAACGGTTCTGCCGTTCTGTGCGGCGTCAATCGCGGCTTCGGCAGCTTCGGTTATGCCGGTGCCCTTAAGGGCGGAGATTTCGACTATTTTGCAGCCGACTCTTCTTGAAAGCTCCGCCGTGTCAATTTTATCGCCGTTTTTCTTTACAACGTCTATCATATTGACGGCGATTACCACCGGAATGCCAAGCTCTGTAAGCTGAGTGGTAAGATAAAGGTTTCTTTCGAGGTTTGTGCCGTCGATAATGTTGAGTATCGCGTCGGGGCGTTCGTTCAGAAGGTAATTTCTTGCCACAACCTCTTCAAGCGTGTAGGGAGAGAGCGAGTAAATGCCGGGAAGGTCAACGATGGTGACATCGCTGTGCTTTTTAAGCTTTCCCTCTTTTTTTTCGACCGTAACTCCGGGCCAGTTTCCGACGAACTGGTTTGAGCCGGTAAGTGCGTTAAAGAGGGTGGTCTTTCCGGAATTGGGATTGCCTGCTAAGGCTATTTTCAAATTCATATTCATTTTCCTTTCATATGCAGTAAGCTAAGACTAACTGACAGACTGAAAAAAACACGGGACTCCGCCCGCAGGTCATTCGACGTCGATAAGCTCGGCGTCCGCTTTTCTGAGCGACAGCTCATAGCCGCGCACGGTTACCTCTATCGGATCGCCCAGCGGTGCTACCTTGCGGATATAAACATCGGCGCCCTTGGTAATTCCCATGTCCATAATCCGGCGCTTAACCGCTCCGCTGCCGTTAAGCTTTACTATCTTAACGGTTTCCCCGATTTTTGCCTGCCTAAGATTTTTCATCCTTCTCACCCTCCTTGATTAAATCATTATCCTCTGTGCCATCTCGCGGTTTATCGCAACGCGCGTATCCTTTACGCTGACGATTAAATTGCCGTGTATGGCTCCTATAACCTGAACGCTGCCTCCTACGACAAAGCCGAGGTCATTGAGATGCTTTTTAATTTCGGGGCTGCCGCCTATCTTTTTTATAATATTTTTTTCTCCGGCGTCAGCGTATATCAGCGGCATCATCTTCCCGGCTCCTTTCATTTATGAATTAGCTTTAGCTAACCTCGGATGCTTAATAAAAAGTTAGCTGTCACTAACTACATAATATAATATATTTTTTTTGCGGATTTGTCAAGACTTCTGACTGAAAAAAATCTGACCGCGTTAATTTCAGAGCCTTTACTAACGCTTTGGGCAAAAGCAGCAAAATTGTTGGTCAAATTTACCTTGAGCGGGCGGGCGGCGTTGTTTTTGTTGCAATTTTACCGTGTTTGGTATATATTATTAATATTCGGGGTGAAAAAAATGGATTTCTTAAACAGCGCCGCACAGTCGCCGGCGGGACGTGTGCTGTTAAGCGGCGCGGTTGTAAACTTCGCGCTTGTGATTTTGGGAAGTCTTTTGGGGCTTTTGCTTAAAAAAGGAATCCCGGAGCAGGTGCGCTCCACGCTTATGAACGGAATGGCGCTCTGCGTGATATACATAGGCGTTACCGGGCTGTTTGAGGAAAAAGCGAATATAATAATTATTATTGTATCTTTTGCCGCCGGCGCAGTCGCGGGGGAGCTTATTGATTTTGACCGCCGCATAAGCGCGCTGGGCGAAAAAATAGAAAAAAGCTTCAATAAAAAGGGAAGCGATACCAAAATAGCTGACGGATTTGTAAGCGCTACCCTGCTTTTCTGCGTAGGGGCTATGACGGTTGTCGGAGCTCTTGACAGTGGCTTATCCGGAAATAATTCAACGCTTTATTCAAAGTCTGTAATAGACTGTGTTTCCGCGGCGGCATTCGCCTCAAGCCTCGGAATAGGGGTTATGCTTTCGGCGCTGCCGGTACTGATTATCGAGGGCTCGCTTACGCTGCTCGCTGTGCTGGTAGCGCCCGCGCTTACCGACGCCGGAATAGCTAATATGTCGGTCATAGGCTCGCTGCTGATAATAGCACTGGCGCTAAATATGCTGGGGCTTACCAAAGTAAAGGTTATGAATTTTCTTCCGTCTATGATACTTCCGCTTATCATATGCGCGTTTATCTGATTTATAAAAGGTGAAAAGAATGGCAAAGAAAAGAAGCAAAAGACAAAAGGCAATTATAAAACGAAGGATTTTTTTAAGCTGCTGCGTAGCGGTGCTTGCCGCGGTAATAGTGCTGGTGGCGTTTTCGGTAAATGCGCTGCTTAAGGCGGGCAGGGCAAAGGACGGCGGCGATGCCTCCGGCTCCCCGCAGAACGGCTCTTCCTCAGAAACGCCAAGCACAGTTATCCCCGAAACCTACGCCACGGTTCTTAGCACCGGAGATATTATGGTGCATTCCACTCAGCTTGACGGTGCGAAGACCTCATCTGGCGATTACGATTTCAGCGCCTTTTTCAAGGAAACCGCTCCTTATTTTGCGGCGGCGGATCTTTCGGTGGCGAATCTTGAGGTTACCTTTGGCGGCACAGAATCGGGAGTCTTCAGCGGATATCCGGTTTTCAACACGCCGGACAGCCTTGCCGACGCGATAAAGACCTCGGGCTTAAACCTTCTTATTACCTCAAATAATCACAGCTATGATACGGGGCTTTTCGGGCTTAAGCGCACCGCTCAGATTTTAAAGCAAAAAGGAATAGAGTTTACGGGAACAAGAGAGAGCGAGACCGATCCGGCGTATCTTATTAAAGAGATAAACGGCATAAAGATAGGGATAGCCGATTTCACGTACGAGACTTCCGGACAAACTCCCGGACGAAAATATCTGAACGGCGCCATAATAGCTGAGGAGGCCAATAATCTTATAAACAGCTTCTCATACGATGATCTTGACGCCTTTTATGCGCAGGCGGCGAATATGATTACCGAAATGAAGTCCGGCGGCGCGGATTATATTCTTTTTTATATGCACTGGGGAAACGAATATCAGACAAGCCCCAACACCTGGCAGAAAACCATTGCCCAGCAGCTTTCAAATCTCGGCGTCAATATGATAATCGGCAGTCATCCGCACGTTGTGCAGCCGGTTGAGCTTATTTACTCTGAGGACGGCGAAAGCACCACGGTCTGCCTGTATTCAACCGGCAATTATGTTTCCAATCAGCGTCAGGAACTTATGGACAGCTGTCCGTCGGGTCATACGGAGGACGGCGTGCTGTTCAGCTTTACGCTCAAAAAAGACGCTGACGGCACTGTGCTTTCCGACCTTGACCTTATCCCTACCTGGGTAAACAAATACAGGGGAGGGAGCGGCTATCAGTATACGGTTTACCCGCTTGAAAGCGCCGACTCAGGCAGTTCAAAATATGCGCTTGACTCTGCCGCGGCTGACAAAGCGGCAAAATCGTACGAGCGCACCAAGGCTATCGTAGCTGAGGGACTTACCGAGTGCCAGCAGGCGATAGGCTGCGAAATTACCTTTAAGTAATTTTATGCTATGAAAACGATTTATCTTATCGGAGGGACGATGGGAGTCGGAAAAACCGCTGTATGCCAGTGCCTGAAGCGCAGGCTCAGCAACAGCGTGTTTCTTGACGGCGACTGGTGCTGGGACGCAAATCCGTTTCAGGTGACCGAGGAAACCAAGCGGATGGTGCTTGACAACATCTGCTTTATGCTCAACAGCTTCATTCATTGCTCCGCCTATGAAAAAATAATTTTTTGCTGGGTTATGCATGAGCAGAGCATTATTGACTGTATTGTGAGCCGGCTTGACACAGAAGGTCTGAGGGTCAGAAAAATTTCTCTTATATGCGATGAGCGGACCTTAAGGAAGCGGCTTAAAAAAGATATTGACGCCGGCGTCCGTTCCGCCGGTATTACAGGCAGAAGCACCGCCAGAATTACGATGTATCAGAAGCTGGATACGATAAAAATAGATACCTCCGGAAAGAGTGTTGAAGCCGTCGCGGAGGAAATAGAAAAGGTATAGTTATTCTTTTTTAATCATTTTAAGTTTGATTATAAAACTTTGCTGGTTAAGGAGATGTGCTTTTAAATGATAAAAAAGGCTTTTTGCGCCGCTTTCCCGAAAACCCTGCCGATACTTGCGGGGCTTTCCTTTTTGGGCTTTTCCTACGGCGTTTATATGAATGTTTCGGGCTTCAGCTTTATATACCCTATGCTGATGAGCCTTACCATTTTCGGCGGCTCGCTTGAATTTGTTGCGGTGACAATGCTGCT
>CALWUZ010000173.1 GCA_944384845.1 uncultured Clostridia bacterium | reverse complement strand
TATGCGTTCAAGCTGCATACGGCGGATCTTGTCTGCCTCCGTCTCACGCTTGGCTCCCTGAGGACGGCGGTAATCCTGCGATTTCTGCTTTATCTTCTGTTTTCTTGAAAAATTGTCCTTCATGGTATTGGCGGGGGCAATTATTTCATACTTCTCGTTGTATTTATCTATATTTACGTTGGAGGTTCTGGTGTCTACACGGCGCAGCTCTGCAGGACCGCGCTTAGGAGCTTCACCCGGCTTTTTTTCGCTCTTGCGGGAAACAAACGGCTGCGGATCAGACACCCCGTGCTTTTTCTCGGTCTTTTCCGCGCTCTTCTGTGCCTTTTTATCCGCGCCCTCCTTTTTGGACGGAGCCTTGCTCTCAGCCTTCAAAGACTTCTTATGCTCATCGTCCGCCGAGCGCTTAACATCGGCTTTTTCCGCCTTTTCGGGCGTTTCCTTTGCGGCTTTCTTCTCAGATCCGCCGGCAGGCTTCTTTTCCGGCTTTTTCTTTTCCTCCGATTTATCTTCCGCAGGCGCAGACGCCTTATCGGAGTTCTGTGCCTCAGCCGCAGCCTTAAGCTGCTCCAATATCGCCATCTGCTCGGCAAGCTTTTTATTTTTTTCTTCCTCCCTCGCCTTTTTCGCCGCGGCGCGGGACTCAGCTCCCATTGCGAAATAATCCGCAAAATTTTTGACCTCATGAGCGTTTATAAGCGTGCTGAACACGACCGCAATTTCATATTCATTAAGCATTGCACCGCTCTTTTTTGCGGCGCCGGTTCTTTCGGCGATTATTCCGATAATATCCTTAGAGCTGACCTTAAAATCCTTCGCAAGCTCGCTGATCTTGTATTTATTCGTCACAAGCATTTCCTCCTTCAACGTACGCCTTTAAAAAAGCGTCGGCAAAACCGCTGTCGTTTACAGATAGTATACCGCACCTCCGGCCGACAGCGTCCGACACGGTTTTTATATCAAGCCTCTCAAGCAAAACAAAGCTTACGGAGCCTTTTTTTGCAAAAAAAGCTATTTCCTTCTGACTTTTTTCCGAAACATCTCCCGCCGCAAGAATAAGAAAGGATTTTCTTTTCCTTATCGCCTTAAGCGACGCATCCATACCGAAGCTGAGCCTGCCCGCCTTTGCCGCAAAGCCCAATAGTGCCAGCGCCCTGTTATCAGGCATCTGTAAGCTCCTTTTCAAGCGCCGCAAAAATTTCCTCGGGCACGGCGGCAGAAAAAGCTCTTGCAAAAGCTCCCGATTTCTGAGCTTTTCCCAAACATTCGACGGACTTGCAGACATATGCGCCCCTGCCGTTAAGCTTGCCCGTTCTGTCAAGCTTAATCTCGCCCTCGGGAGTTCTGACAACGCGTATCAACGTTCCCTTGGGCTTCATTTCGCGGCAGCCGGTGCACATACGCATCGGTATTTTTTTAGTTCCCATCGTCAAAATTTCCTTTCGTAAACACAGTCTGATAAAAGGTCTTATTCGCCGAAGAAGCCGCTTTCCGGATGAATATCTATCTTCCAGCCGGTAAGCTTGGCGGCAAGCCTTACGTTCTGTCCCTTGTTTCCTATCGCAAGCGACAGCTGCGCTTCCGGAACGCTTGCCTTGCATACCTTCGGCTCCTCGCTTATTATCTCTACCGAAACCACCTTGGCGGGAGAAAGTGCTTCAGCCACAAATTCCTTCGGGTCGTCGCTGTATTTTACAATATCTATCTTTTCACCAGCCAATTCCTCGACAATCTTATTTACCCTTGCGCCGCGGGGACCTATGCAGGCTCCCACGGGATCAATCTCGCTGTTTGATGACCAAACGGCGATTTTTGTTCTCGAACCCGCCTGACGTGATACCGACTTTATCTCGATAGTACCGTCGAAAATTTCAGGCACCTCGGTTTCAAAAAGCCGCTTTACAAGACCGGGATGCGTGCGGGAAAGCATAATTCTCGCGCCCTTGTCTGTCTCCTTTACATCGACGACATACACCTTTATATGGTCGCCCTCATGCAGCTCCTCTTCCGGCACCTGCTCAAGCTTGGGCAGGGTGGCCTCGCTGTGACCTATAGTAAGTATCGCGTTTCCGGTTTTCGGGTCAATGCGCTGAACCACAGCCGTAACAAGCTCGCGGTTATGGCTCTGAAATTCAGCAAGTACCTGACCCCTCTCAGCCTCTCTTACGCCCTGACGGAAATTATTTTTAGAGTTCTGAGCGACTACGCGGCCGAATTTTTTCGGATCAAGCTTAATATCCGCAAATCCGTTTTCAATAGCTTTAGGATCTGCCTTAACGGCGTCCTCCTTTGATATTTCGGTGTACGGGTCGGTAACCTCATCCACAACCGTTTTGCGCGCGGTTATGCTGAAAACCTCGTTTTCCGTATCTATAACGCAGGAAACAATATCGCTGCCGCCGTAATCCTTGCGGGCTGCCACCACTATCGCGTCGGCTATTTTTTCCGCAATAAATTTCTTGGGTATGCCTCTTTCCTCTTCCATAAGCCTCAACGCTTCAAAGAACTCCTTATTGTCATTCTTAGCCTTTGACGCTTTTCTTGTGCTTGCCATTTTTCTCAATTCCTCCAAACAAAGGTTATTTTATTCAAAATCACATAAATTAGCTTTCGATATATCCTTGAAATCAAACTCGCACTCCGTGCCTGCGGCTTCAATAACCACCTTTCCAGAGGCAGCTTTGAGAATCCCGGTAAATTCCTTGGCGCCGTCGACCGCCTTATAAAGCCTTATGCGGATTTTTTTGCCTAACGATGAGGCAAAGTGCTGCGGTCTTGTAAGCTCACGCTCAATTCCGGGCGAGCAGACCTCTAAATAATATGAGGTGTCTATAGGGTCTGCGGCATCGATAACCGGCTCTACCGCGTGCGAAACCTCGGTGCAGTCGTCTATGCTTATCCCGTCCGGCTTATCTATAAAAATACGAAGATAGTATGACGCACCCTCCTTTACAAGGCGCACATCCCAGAGGCTTACCCCCTGCGCCTCAACCGTTTCCTTAATAAGCCCGTATATTTTTTCGGCTGTGTTTGCCATACTGATTTTCCTCCGGTGCGGCAGCGCAAAATAAAAGTGAGCGGGTTGCCCCACTCACCTTTCCGCTGCAAGATATATGTATTTTACCATATTGCTTTTAAAAAATCAAGTGTTATTTTTCTGAATTTTCACGCGCTTTATATCAGTCATTCAAAAAATTTTCCCTTGAAAAAATTTTCGTTTCCGGTTCTTTTTGCCGTAAGCCTGAAGCTCACGCAGCCGTCGGGACATACAATATCCTTGCTGTATCTGCCGAAACCGCCTATATTCTCCAAATCACCGCCGCTTCTGACCGCCTCCATTACCGGAAACAAAATCATCATAGTTTTAGAGCAGATGCCCTGCCCGTTTTCATTAACGGGACAGCCGTAGGTGCAGGTATATCTGTCGCCTATTTCCTCGCCGTTGCGGCAGTATCTCTCGGTGCGGTCTCCTCTGAGAAAGCCGGTCACCTCTATTTCAAATTCATATTCCTCGTCATACCACTTTTTCATATCGGCTTCACCTCCGCCGTAATCCGGCGCAAATAAAATTTTATAAAGGCTTGCGCCCGTCCTTTGCCATATCAAAAGACAGGCGGTTTACTTTTATTTATGCTTTGACAAACCAGGCTTATAAAGCCTCGCTCCGAAAGGAGGAAAGAATGTTTAAAACCTCCTGCTCGGTTCCGGCTGCAAGCGCCTTTTCGGCGGCGGCATCACAGGCTTTGCCGTCAAGCGCCGCCAGCGCGCAGCGCACCGAAAGCACCGAGGCGGGATTTACGCTGAACTCATCAAGCCCGAAAGATACAAGCAGGGGCAGCATTCTCGGATCAGCCGCCGCTTCCCCGCACATGCCGCAGGGTATGCCCCGCTTTGCGGCGGAAGCTATAATATGTTTTACCGCCCTCAGCACGGCGGGATCAAAGACGGAATACAGATAGCTTACATCGGCGTTTCCGCGGTCAGCCGCCATAATATAACCGGTCAAATCATTGGTGCCGATACTGAAAAAGTCCGCATGCTCAGCCAGCAGGTCCGCAATAAGGCACGCCGCCGGCGTTTCCATCATAACGCCCACTCTGATATCCTTTTTATAAGGAATATTTTGCTTGTCAAACTCGTCTTTCAGCTTGCCGATAATAGCCCGCACCTCAAGAATTTCATCCACGCGGGTCACCAGCGGCACCATTACCGCTACGTTTCCGTATGCGGAGGCACGCAGAATCGCGCGGAGCTGAATTTTATACGCCCCGCGGTTGGCAAGGCAGTAGCGCACGGCGCGGAACCCCATAAAGGGATTTTCTTCCTTTTTAAGCTTCAGATACGGAATATCCTTATCCCCGCCGACATCCAGCGTGCGTATGATAACCTCACGGCCCTTCATACCCGCGGCGACCGTCTTATAAGCCTCAAACTGCTCCTCCTCGCCGGGCATGGAATCACGGTCCATAAACAAAAACTCGGTACGGAAAAGCCCGATTCCCTCGGCGTCCGCCTCCAGCACGGCCTCCAGCTCCTTATGCGAGCCGATATTAGCGTACAGCTTTTTTACCGCGCCGTCCCGCGTAACGGTAGGCTTGCCGCGGTATCTTTCCTCAAGCGCGGCTTTTTTTGCGTAACGCTTTTGTATCTCGGTAAAGCGCCGCCTTACGGAATCGTCAAAATCCCTGTAAACCTCTCCGGCGCTTCCGTCCACGATAAGCTCGCTTCCCGCCGGAATCAGTTCAAGCGCGTTTTCCACACTCAATACCGCCGGTATTTTCAGCGAACGGGAGATAATCGCGGAATGGGAGGTTCTGCCGCCGCGTTCGGTAACAATTCCGACAACATGCTCCCTGTCCATTTCAACGGTCATTGAGGGGGTAAGCTCGCCGACAATCAGAATCGTATCCGGCGGCAGACTTCCGAGGTCTATATCCTCGATGCCGAGCAGAAGCTTAAGCATCTCGTTTTTAATATCCTCAACGTCGGCGGCGCGCTGACGGGTCAGCTCATCGTCAGCGGCGGAAAAGACCGAGATAAACATACCGCATACCGTCTCTACCGCTTTTTCGGCGCGCGCGCCGCCGTCAATCAGTTCATTTATCTGCGAAAGCATATACGGATCAGCAAGCATCGCGATATGTCCTCTGAGTATTTCGCCGTCGCCGCCGATTTGGTTCAGCCGCTCTGCGCGCGCCTCGTTTTTCTCGTTAAACGTATGCACCGCGGCTTCAAAACGGCTTTTCTCCGCCTTAGGACCTTCCGACGCCCCTTCATCGTAAGCTATCGGCTTATCGTTAAATATCAGCGCTTTTCCGATGCCGATGCCGTCGGAGGCGCCTATTCCCTTCAGCATTATGCTTCACCCAGTCCCGACTCAATCATCGACACCGCTTTGTCAAGCGCAGCCTGCTCGTCTTCTCCCTCGCAGACAACCTCAACCTCGGCGCCGCACTTTATGCAAGCCGCGATAATATTCATCAGGCTTTTGCCGTCCACGGTTTTTCCGTCGGTTTTCAAAGTGATTTTAGATTTAAACTTTCCCATTTCTCCCGCGAATACCGTAGCCGGGCGCATATGAAAGCCCTGTGTGTTAATAACCGTCACCGTTTTTGTTACCATGTTGTTTCCCGCCTTTCCTGAATCAAACCTTTATGCGTCTGCTTTTTTCTTGAGCAGCGCCAGCATCAGCATACCGACAAGCGAGCCTATCGCAAGCGCCAGCAGATACCAATACCAGTTTCCTACAACGGCGAAAACAAATATGCCGCCGTGAGGAGCCATAAGAGTGCATTTGAAGATTACCGAGAGCGCACCCGCGACCGCCGAGCCTATAATGCAGGACGGAATTACCGCAAGCGGATAGGACGCCGCGTAGGGAATTGCCCCCTCTGTAATAAAGCTGAGCCCCATTATATAGTTGACAACGCCGTTTTTGCGTTCTTCGGCAGTCCATTTGTTTTTGAAGAAGGTGGTGGAGAGAGCTATGGCGATCGGAGGAACCATACCGCCTATCATAACCGCCGCCATAATCGTATATGCTACGTCAGGATCAGCCATTGAAGCCGCCTGACCGAGCATTACCGTGCTGCCGAAAACATATGCCGCCTTGTTGAACGGACCGCCCATATCTATCGCCATCATGCCGGCTACTATAGCGCCGAGCAGTATATCAAGATGACGGTTGCTCAGCCACATAAGACCGTCGTTGAGAGAGGTGTTGATAAGTCCCATAATGGGATTGACCGCACACATCATTATGCCGACAATACCAAGTCCCGCGAGAGGATAGATAAGCACAGGCTTGATGCCCTCAAGTGAATTTGGAAGCTTATCACAGAGCTTTTCAAGTCCAAGCATCAGATAGCCCGCGACAAAGCTCGCCAAAAGCGCCCCGAGGAATCCGGACGGTACGGTGCTTGAAGCCGACGGGTCTGCGAAGGTGGCGCCGTTGGTGGCAAGAATGCCTCCCACTATACCGACCAGGAAGCCCGGACGGTCGGCTATGCTCATCGCAATAAAGCCGGCAAGCACAGGAATCATAAAGCTGAACGCGAAATTACCGATATTCTTAAACCATGACGCAACCGGCGTAACGGTTCCGAACGCGCTGCCCGCCTCCTGCGGGTCAACGCCCATGGCGGTGTCAATCAAAAAGCCCAGCGCGATGAAGATACCGCCCGCCACCACAAAGGGCAGCATATGTGATACGCCGTTCATCAGGTGCTTATACATCTTTCTTCCGAAGCTTTCGTTTCCCCCTGCTTCGACAGCGGCTTTAGCACCCTTGTGATGATATACCGGAACAGACCCGCTGCGAATTTTCTCTATCAGCTCTTCCGGCTTGTTGATACCGTCCGAAACCGAAACCGAAAGCACCGGCTTGCCGTCAAAGCGGCTCATTTCAACACTCTTGTCCGCCGCGATAATAATACCGTCGCACGCGGCGATTTCATCGGCGGTCAGCACGTTTTTGGCGCCTGCGGAGCCGTTTGTCTCCGCCTTAAGCAGATAATTCATCCTGCGGCCCGCCTTTTCCAGAGCCTCGGCCGCCATATAAGTATGGGCTATTCCGGTGGGACATGCCGTCACCGCAAGAACGCGGTAGCCGTCCCGCTTGGGTTCGGACTTAGGCTCGTCAAACCGCTCGCTCTCCATCCGGTCTATTGCCGAAAGAAATTCATCCGGCGTTTTGGCAGCTTTAAGCTGCGCGCGCAGCTTCTCATCCATTAAAAGGGTCATAAGGCGGGACAGAACCTCTAAATGAAGGTCGCCGTCCAGCGGCGCGGCAATCATAAAAAGTATGTCGGACGGTTTTCCGTCCGGCGCGCCGTAGTCCACTCCGTCCGGCACGGTCATAGCCGCAAGTCCCGGCTCTTCTACGGCTGCGCTTTTGGCGTGAGGAATAGCTATCCCTTCACCCACCGCGGTTGTGCCCAGCTCCTCGCGCCTGAGGATTTCCTCGCGGAAAGCCTCCTTGTCTTTTATATTTCCCACCGCCGCATGAAGGTCGATCAGCCGCCCTATCGCCTCCGATTTGTCGGCAGCCGGCTGATTAATCCGGATTGCCTCAGATTTTAACAGGTCAACAATACGCATTTGAAATTCCCCTTCCTTATTGTTTATTCAGGCATAAAGCCATAATATCCTCTTTTGCTGCAAGCCCATCTGAAAACGCCGTAGCGCTTCCCGCGGCGCTTCCGAGGTCCATAGCGTATTCATAGCTCCGACCGGCGCCGACCAGAAAGCCAGCCACCATCGAATCTCCTGAGCCCACGGTGTTTACCGCCTTTCCGGGTATCGCCTGCCTGCGGTGAACCCTGTCAAATTCATCCACCAGCAGGGCTCCGTCTGCACCCAGGGAGACAAGCACATTTACCGCGCCCTTCTGCTTCAGCTCCCGCGCGGCGGCGGCAACCGCCTCATCGGTTTCAAGCCTTCTGCCGCAGATTTCCTCAAGCTCCGCGCGGTTAGGCTTGATAAGAAAGGGACGGTACTTAAGCGCACCGGTCAAAAGTTCGCCGGTGGCATCTACAACAAACCTCACGCCGCGGCCGTCAAGACGGGACAAAATCCGCTCGTATATATTCTGCGGCATCGTGCCCGGAACGCTTCCCGCCAGCACCAGAGTGTCTCCCTCGGAAACAGCGTCAAGCTTTTTATACAGAGCGGCTATATCCTCCTCGGCGATAGCCGGTCCCTGCGCGTTGATTTCGGTCTCAACATCACTTTTAAGCTTTACGTTAATGCGGGTATTTCCGCTTTTCAGCCGGATAAAATCGGTTTTCACGCCCCGTTCTCTCACCGCGCGGTCCAGCGCCTCTCCCGTAAAGCCGGCTATAAAGCCGAGCGCCGCCGTCTCAACTCCGAGATTCGACAGCACGGTCGAGACATTTATTCCCTTGCCTCCGAACTGAATATCCTCAGAGACCGATCGGTTTGTTTCGCCGCGGTTAAGCTTGTCGATTCTCATCACGTAATCGATCGCGGGATTGAAAGTCAGTGTGTAAATCATAGCTTTGCCCCCTAATCCACAGCCTTGATAACAGTCAGTTTTTTATAGTGCTCGTCCGGTATATTATCGGTAATGATGCAGGCGCTGCTGATTTCTGCAAAGGTCACGGAGGAGACCCTCCTGAACTTCGAGGAATCAGCCAGCACATAGGAAACATACGCCCGGCGTATCGCCGCTTCCTTTATCAGCGCTTCGTCAATATCCGGCGTGCTGAAGCCCCTCTTTTCGTCAATGCCGTTGGTTCCCATAAAGCTTTTGGTAAAATTATATCTCTCTATCGAACGCACCGCGCTGTCCCCCACAATCGCCTCCGTAGTGAGCTTCAGCCTGCCAGCGGTAATATACACCGCATATCCCCGCTGGGTAAGCGCCTTTGCATGGGAAAAGCCGTTGGTCACGAATACCGCGCCCGGCGCGTCGATATAGGGTATCATCGTCAGCGTGGTGGTTCCGGCGTCGATAAACACCAAATCATCGCTGTGAATGGTGCCGGCGGCGTATTTTGCTATTTTCAGCTTCAGATCCGCGTGTATTCCCGATTTGGTCTGAACATCGTATTCGCCCGTAACAACCGGATTTGAGACTCTGGCAGCGCCGCCATGCACCCGCCTCAGCTGACCGCGGCGGTCCAGCTCGATCACGTCGCGCCGTACCGTAGACTCGCTCGTTCCGAGTGCCGCCGCCAGTTCTCCGATTCCGGCGGTATGACGGCTGTTGACAATTTCTAAAATTTTCGCAGCTCTTTCTTCAAACATCATAAGCATAGACCTCTAAAAAATTATCTTTCCGTCTTTGTCTTCATTATATACTCAATTTCTTTCATTGTCAAGCATTATCTTTCAAATTCTTTCAATTTTTTTCATTTTTAAGCTAAACTTATCATTTTGAGCCGGAAAAATATAATTCATCTGTCAAAAACCCGTTATTTCCGAATATGATTAAAATATCCATTTTAAAGGAAATAATACCTGTAAATTAAGCGTATAAAGCGTGTTAAAAGACGTTTCCGGCGCTGTATCGGATTACTTTGCTTACCAATTAAGTCAAATGCTTTCCGCCGCGTACTGAATTTTTTTAAAAAATAAAATATAATGAAGGTACAAAATTACGGGAGGAATAAAAAATGTCAGGATTTATAGAGGAGCTTTATTTTGAAAATATAAGACCGCAGTCGCGCGTATCAGAAAAAAGCGAGATGTACCAAGAGGAGTATGAAAAGAAAATAAATGATGAGTAGAAGCTAATAAAAACGCTGCCGGAGGAATACAAAAAGCTTTTTTTAAAGTATGCAGACTCCTGCGCGGTGGTAAACGGCGAGGATACGCTGGACAGCTTTGTAAGGGGCTTTAAGCTGGGCGCAGGCTTCGCTTTAGATGTCTTTGGTATAGACGGCACGTTTTTAAACGGGCTGTTAAAGAATAGTTAGAATTTTATTACTTCAATGACGGGGAAAATATCATAAAAAAAACAGTGTGTGACATCTCGTCACACACTGTTTTTTTACATATTAGGCTTGCGGCTGTTTTTAACCTTAAGCCGCGCCATCGCCCTTGCAAGCGAAATCTCATTTTTACGGTGTTCCTTGATATTCTGCGCATGCTTAATATGGTCAAGCGCACGCTTCTTCGCTTCCTCCGCCCTTGCGGCGTCAATCTCCTCCGGCCATTCGCAGGTCTGGGTGAAAATCACGACCTCGTCGCGCCTTACCTCCATAAATCCGACCGAAATAAAGGCGGTTTTCCATTCGCCCTCCGCCTTTATGCTTATCTGTCCGATTTCAAGAGCCGCCACCATAGTCTGATGCCCTTTAAGAATACCGAGCTCGCCGTCGCTCGTCTGGCAGGTGATCTGCTGCACCATGCCCTTGAAAAACTGCTTTTCGGGCGTGATTATTTCAAGCAAAAATTCGTCCATAGCAATCTCCGTTCCGCGCGGTTTCTGCGCTGTACGGCAATTTAAAGCGTTTTCGCCTTTTCCTTTGCCTCTTCAATATTTCCGACCATCGAGAAAGCAAGCTCAGGCAGGTCGTCAACCTCACCGTCCACTATCTGGCGGAAGCCCTCCACGGTTTCCTCCAGCGGAACAAACTTTCCCTCCGCGCCGGTATACGCCTTTGCCACGCTCATAGGCTGAGACAGGAAATTCTGTATCCTGCGCGCTCTGTAAACGGTCTGCCGGTCCTCCGCGGAAAGCTCCTCCATACCGAGTATGGCTATAATATCCTTAAGGTCGTCGTATCTTTGCAGACATTCCTGAACCCGCCTCGCGGTATCGTAATGCTTTCTGCCGACAACCTCCGGCTCGAGCACGCGGCTGGAAGACTCAAGCGGATCCACCGCGGGATAAATGCCCTGCTCAGCAATGCTTCTTGAGAGAACGGTGGTCGCGTCAAGATGGTTGAATATTGTCGCCGGAGCAGGGTCTGTAAGATCGTCCGCCGGAACATAAACCGCCTGAACAGAGGTGATAGAGCCTCTGTCGGTCGAGGCGATGCGCTCCTCCAGCTCGCCGAGCTCCTGCGCGAGGGTGGGCTGATAGCCCACAGCGCTCGGAAGCCGTCCGAGCAGCGCACTTACCTCGTTGCCCGCCTGAACGAAGCGGTATATATTATCTATAAAAAGCAATACGTCCTGACGTTTTTCGTCCCTTAGGTACTCCGCCATAGTAAGACCCGTCATAGCGACACGCATACGGCTGCCCGAGGGCTCGTTCATCTGCCCGAAAGCGAGTATCGATTTTCCGATAACGCCGCTGTTCTCCATATCATGGATAAGCTCGTTTCCCTCACGGCTGCGCTCGCCGACACCGGTAAACACCGAATAGCCGCCGTGATTTACAGCCACGTTATGAATCATTTCCATTATAAGCACGGTCTTGCCGACTCCCGCGCCGCCGAAAAGCCCTATTTTGCCTCCCTTGGCGTAGGGAACAAGCAAATCTATTACCTTTATTCCGGTTTCAAGCAGCTCCGTCGCAGGCTTCTGCTCCTTTAAAAGCGGGGCGCGCCTGTGTATAGGAAGCTTATGATCTGCGTTTATTTCGCCCTTGCCGTCGATAGGTCTTCCGAGAACGTCCACCACCCTGCCGATAACATTTTCGCCGACAGGCACCTCGATTCCCCTGCCGTCCGAAGTGACTGCGAGATTACAGCGAAGACCCTCCGTTGCCTCGAGCGCTATCGCGCGGACGAGACCTCCGCCCAGATGCGCCGCTACCTCGGCATGCTTTCCGTATTCCCCGATCGTAAGCAGGGCGTTTATGGGCGGCACCTGTCCCTCTTTAAACCTGACGTCTATTACCGGACCGGATATTTTTACTATTTTCCCTTCATAAACGGCGTTTTCCATTTGAGTGCCTCCTCTTAAACCGCGCCCTGAACCTGACTTGCCGCGGCGATTTCGGTAATTTCATTGGTTATTACAAGCTGTCTGACCGAGTTTATCTGCTCGGTAAGCGAAGCAATCATCTTGTCGGCGTTTTTTGTGGCGTTCTGCATAGCGGTCATACGCGCCGCATTTTCGCTCGCGGACGACTGCATTATAATATCGTATATCATACCTATTACATACTGCGGCGCCATCTGCTCAAAAACGGTTTGCATATCCGGCTCGTACAGAACCTCGGCTGAATACTTATTTTCATACTCAACGTCGGCGAAATCGCGTCTCAGCAGCGGCAGAACCCGCTTGCACACCGGTTTTTGAACGGCTGAATTGACATACTCCGTATAAACTATATAGACCTCGCTTACGGTGCGGTCGGCATACAGCTCAACAATCTGCTCGCCCAGTAAGCGGGCAAGATAAATAGACGGTCTCTGCGACGCTCCGTACCAGCTGCCGTCCGGCGTAATGCCGCGGCTTAAAAACATCTCGGTGCCCTTGAGTCCGAGCGAATACACGACCGGCTCGCCGTACTGCCTGATTTTCTCCATCGCAAGATTAAAAACCGCCGAATTGTATCCCCCGCACAGCCCCTTATCCGAGGTGATGACAAAAAACAGCGCCTTGCCGCCCTCAGTAAGCTCAATATACGGATTGCTCAGCATACTGCGCTTTGTTTTTGAGATAATATCCTTCATTGTCGCCCTCAGCCTGCGCATATAGGTGAGGTTATACTCGATATTGCGCATCGATTTCTTCATGCGGGAGGTTGAAAGCAGATACATAGCGTTTGAAATCTGCCTGGTCTGCTCAACAGCGTGAAGATGCTGCTTTAATTCACTGATGTTCTCCATTTGCGTAGCTTTCCTTAAATTGTTTTAAAGAGTCAAGCAGGCGCTTTTCGTTTTCGTCCGATAAATCGCCCGTTGTGTTGACCGAATTTTCAACGCTCGCGCAGGAGCTGCGGAGAAAGCTCAGCATATCCTCCGCAAACTGCCTAATACCGGCTCCGGCGTTTTCAAAAATGCCGTTCCTGTACGCCTCAAGCAGCGCTACCTGCTCAAAAAGCGTGTACGGACTGCTTTTAGGCTGCTTTAAAAGCTCGGTGAGCGTGCTGCCTCGACTGAGCATTTTCTTTGTGGAATCGTCAACGTCGCTGCCGAAGCTGGTGAAGACCGCCATTTCCCTATACTGCGAAAGCTCTATTCTGAGTGTACCTGAAACCCTTCTCATCGCTTTCTGCTGCGCCGCCCTGCCGACGCGGGATACCGAAAGACCGGTATTTACCGCCGGGCGGACTCCGCTGTGGAACAGTTCGGTTTCAAGATATATCTGACCGTCGGTAATGGAAATAACGTTTGTCGGAATATAGGCGGAAATATTGCCGCCCATAGTTTCTATTATCGGAATGGCAGTAATGCTTCCGCCGCCGAACTCCCTGCTCATGCAGGCGCTGCGCTCAAGCAGACGGCTGTGCAGATAAAATACGTCGCCCGGGTACGCCTCGCGTCCCGGCGGTCTGTGCAGAAGCAGCGACATTGTGCGGTAAGCCACCGCGTGCTTGGAAAGATCGTCATAGACCACCAGCACGTCCCTGCCCTTGCTCATAAAGCCCTCTGCCACGGCGCAGGCGGCGTATGGCGCGAGATACTGCATCGCGGGACTGTCCGACGCGGTAGACGCCACCACGAGACTGTATTCCATAGCGCCCGTCTGCTTAAGCGTTTCGATTATTCCCGCAATACTCGAAGCCTTCTGCCCGATGGCGCAGTAAACGCAAATCACGTCCGAATTTTTCTGATTTATAATAGTGTCAATAGCTATCGAGGTTTTCCCTGTCTGACGGTCTCCGATGATAAGCTCCCGCTGACCCCTGCCTATCGGAATCATGCTGTCAATAGCCAGTATTCCGGTCTCAAGCGGCTTATCGACCGGACGGCGCTGCATTATCGTCGGCGCCGGACGCTCGCAGGGAAGATGCGCTCTCGCCGAAAGCGGCTCGCCGTCAAGCGGACGGCCTATCGGGTCGATTACACGCCCTAAAAGCTCATCTCCCACCGGCACCTCCGCAACCACTCCGGTTCCCTTTACGCTGTCACCCACGTTTACGGTATCGGCGTCATCCATAAGCACCGCGCCGACGCCGTCCTCCTCAAGGTCAAGCGCCATACCGTAGACGCCGCCGTCAAATTCCAGAAGCTCGCCGTAAAGGCGGTCTGGCAGACCATTTACGCGCACGACCCCGTCGCCCACGCTTAAAACTCTTCCGCAGCGGTAAACTATCGGTTCAACCCGGAACTGCTCAATCCGCCTTTTCAAAAAGCTTCCGATTTCCTCAATCTGAATTTCCGGCACTGCCGACGCCTCCTTTAACCGGTAATCTGCCTTTGCATTTTCTTAAGCTGAGAGGAAATGCTCAAATCGTAAATTTCCCCGTCAATATCGGCAATAAAGCCGCCGATAATACCGTCGTCAATAACGCGCTCAAAGGTTATTTCGCCCAGCTTTTCGCGAAAGCCCCGGCAAATGCGCGCGTACGTCGCCTCCGACATGTTTGAGGCGGTCGTTATAACTGCTGTTTTCGTAAAAATCACCATAGCCTTTCGAGCCTGAATGCGGCAAAACCTCCTGCAAGGCGGATTTTACCGCGCCTGCCGCACAGCCTGCGATACCGCGCGGCTTCTGTTCTTCGGTGCGGTCTCATACCGACGGCTTCGCCTGATTCGCACCGAATTTTTCAAAAAACGCGTCGGCAATGCGCATATTGTCCTCGTCCGTAACCTCGCGCTTGAGAACCTGCCTTGAAATATCAAAGGCAATGCCGGTTATATCCTCCTTCATAGCGGCTATTCCGGCATTACGCTCTGACTCGGCGCTTTCCCTCGCCTTTTCGGCTATCTCCTGAGCGTTCAGCCTTGCCGCCGCCACGATTTCCTCCGCCGACTTTTTAGCGACCTGCTCAGCCTCGCTTATTATCTCGCTGCTCTTTAATCTGCTCTGCTCGTTAAGCTCTCTGTATTTAGCCGCCTCAGCTTCGGCCTCGCTCTTGGCGGAAGCCGCGTCCTCAAGCTCCTTTGCTATACGCGCCTTGCGGGCATCCAGAAATTTTTTTACTGGCTTATATGCCAGAGCGCGGACAATAACGAACAAAATTACAATATCGATAATATTTATTATCAGATCCTTTACGGCGTCTGATATAACCAAACCATCCATAATAATCTCCGTTCTGTCTTAGTAAAATAAGTCGGATTTTTTAATAACGCGCGGTTATTTCGCCGCAAGAATAAGCGCTACGACAAAGGCGTAAATCGCTGTTGATTCCGCAAGCGCGCAGCCCAGCAGCAAAATCGCGTTGATTTTTCCCGAAGCCTCCGGCTGGCGGGCGACCGCCTCAGCCGCCTTGCCGGTAGCGATGCCCATTCCGAGTCCCGCTCCCAACGCCGCCAACATTGCCAATCCTGCACCAATAGCTGTCATTTTCAATTCCTCCTGTTATTCAATAGCTTCATTTATAAAAGTAAGTGATAAAATAACAAATATATATGTCTGTATCAGCGGGTGGAAGAGGTTAAAATACAGTCCCGCCACCGCCGGTATACCCGCCGCATATCCGCCGAGTACTGATTTCAGCAGATCCATTACAATCATTCCGCCTATCATGTTACCGAAAAGACGGCAGGCAAGCGAAACAGGCACCGCCACGTCGCTGAGTATTTTCATCGGGAAAATCACCGGCGTCGGCTTTGCAAGGCTTTTGACTCTGCCCGCAAGCCCCTTCTTTTTTATGCCGTAATAGTTTATAAGGACAAAGGTCATAAGTCCCATCGCAAGGGTTACGATAAGATCCGAGGTGGGCGGTCTGTATCCCAGAAGCTCAGAGACCGCGCACATTATCATAAAGACAGCAAGCGAAAACATATAGGGCGCTAAGGTCTGCGAATAATCCCCGACGGTATTTTTAGTAAAATTTTCCGTAGCCTCAACCGCAAGCTCCATTACATTCTGAAAGCCCTTCGGCTTATCAGGGTCGAAACGCGGAAAAACAATAAACCTGAAAATCAGTCCGAGGACAAGCACTATCGCGGTTATTACCCACATCAGAACGCTTGTCTTTGCGAAAGAGAAGCCGAAAATCTCCACCCTTTCGCTGAACATCTGAAACTCCACGCTGAGTCCCGACTCTCCGTGCCATACGGCGGTTATGGCGGTTCCCACCAAAAACCACGCGGCAATAATAGTCAGGGCAAGCAAAAGCTTTGACCGTTTTTTCAGCTTCTTGTCCGCTCCGTGGTGCTTGACATGCGAATGCAGCGCGCAGCAGCCAATCAGTCCCAGCACAAAAATTACCGCAGAAAGCGCAAACTCAATTATTGTTACTCTGCTCGTTTTTACCATCTCCCGAATCTGCGTTTTTGCCGATAAAGGCTTTATATATAAAACAGAGGGTGACCGCCGCCGGCAGACCGACTGCGTAGCCCGCGGCAATACTTATAATGCGGTCGCTGAAGAATATAACAACCGCCGCAATCGCCGCGCCGTAAGCCAAAAGCTTGACAAGCAGCAGCGCCGCCGCCCGTCCGTAACTGCCTGAGGTAAACGAGACAAGGAAATATTTAAGCAGCACCGCCTGTAAAGCACCGAAAACAAAGGCTGTAAATCCGCTCAGCAAGGTATGCGCCCTCCCTCTTTTTGATTGTTTAATATTAGTACTTTTAAACAATAAAGTCAAGAATATTTTTTCCCAAATATCCTATCCGCAAAATTTTAAAATTGTCTATATTTTTATCCGGCGCCGCCGCGGTCAAGCTTAATTTTCCCGGAGACAGTTCAGGTTCAATTTTGTCACAAACAGCCTTTCCAAGCGTTATTATTTTTAAAACCTTTATTAAAAGCACCGGTTCCGCCGCAGTATCCCATAGCTCTTTGCGGGAGCTTTTGAAAATATAAAATCAAATTGCTTAAGGAGGGCAGAACAACAGAATTTACAAAAACGGCAGACGCATAAAAATTTTGCGTCACAGTCAAACGGTTAAAAAAAGAAGGACGGGTAATTATGAGGATTAAAAAACGGTTTAAAAAAATTTCGGCGTTTCTGATAATGTGCGGTTTGCTTTTACAGTTGTTTTTTCCGGCGGTCGGCAGCATAAAGCTCAGTGCCGATGAAGTAAGCTCGGAATATGTAATGGAATATATGTCCGGAGGCATCTGGAAGGATTTTGAGGATTCGGTCATCACAAATTCCTCAATCGACGCCGTCCGGATACAAAGTCCCTACGGAGCGCCGTATTATTTAGACTACAAAACCCTCAATTCAGGAGCCTACGGATTTTACAGCCCCGTGCAAAGCAATGACCGTTCCGAAGAAGCCTACGCGGGACTTTCGGGAAGACCGATACAAAAGCTGGCTATTTCCGTATATTCAAATGAAGGAGCAAAGCTCACCTCCGGCATTGTGGTAATGTACCGCGCGTATGTGAACGGAGCGTGGCTGCCGTGGGTCAGCAACGCCGATCCGGAGTATATGTCGCAGGTAAAAACCAAATACGGGCTCAGCGGCAGTCTTGATACCTCAAGCGGCGACGCGGGGCTTACAGGCAAGGAAATCCGCGGAATTGAAATAAGGATTTTTGAAGAAGGCTCCGTCCCCTCTTCATCAGACTTTGACGGCAGCGAGGTATCGCTTACGGCAAGCTATATGATAGGCGACGACAGCAAATGGACAGCCTTTAACAAGACCGTAATGTCACAGATGGACGGGCTTAAGCTGCAAACATCATCAGCCAAACCGTACAGGCTTGAATACAAAACCTGGAATCACGGCAAAGCCTCCCCCTATCCCGCGGTAAGCAGTACAGATTCTTCGGAATATGCGGGCAAGCCGGGAGAAAGAGTAGAACAATTCGGCATTAGCGTATATGCAGACGGTCAGAGCCAAAAGCTTCACTCAGGTATTGTTGTGATGTACCGCGCATATGTGGACGGCAGATGGCTTCCGTGGGTAAGCAACGCCGATCCCGAGTATATGAGAAGCGTGCAGAGCAAATTTAACCTCGGAGGCACGCTTGACACCTCCAGCTTTTACGCCGGAAAAGCCGGCAAAATCCTTGAAGGAATTGAAATAAGGGTATTTGAGGGAGACATACCCGATTCGGAAATTTCCGGTCTTTCAGGGCAGGAATACAATATTACATCATACTATTCGCTTAATAATCTTAACAAAATATCCTTCAGCAAAAAAACGGAAGCTCAAATGGACTGCCTGTGGCTTGAGACCTCTCCCTCAAAGCCGTATTACCTTGAATACCGCGTCGCCGCCGACGGCGGCTGGTATTCCTATGTAACCAGCCGTGAGACCGATGAATACGCCGGCATCGCGGGAAGAAGAATAACAAAGCTGGATATCCGGGTCTGTTCAAACAACGGCACGCGTATTAAATCCGGCGTTGTTGTTATGTACCGCGTGAAGACGGAGGGGCGCTGGCTTCCGTGGGTCAGCAACGCCGGCGAGGAATGGATGCGGCTCGCGCAGGTAAAATACCATCTTGACGGTACGCTCGATTACAGAAGCTATTTCGCCGGTCTTTCAAACGGCAGCATAATAGAGGGCGTGGAAATAAGAGTATTTGAGGAAAACGACCTTAACGCCACTATAACCCCCACCGGCGACAGCAAAATAATAAGCACGCCCTTTATTTATCAGAAAGACGAATATCCAACCGGATGTGAAATTGTAAGCACGGTAATGGCGCTTAATTACTGGGGGATAAACATATCGGCAGGTACGTTTATAGATAAATATCTTGAAATGGGCGATTATGACAGTTTTGACCCGAACATCTGCTTCGGCGGAGACCCGCGCGGCACAGGTATGGGCTGCTACGCGCCGGTCATAATGAAGGCGCTGAACAAAATACTCGCCGGCAAAAGCTTCAAGGCGACAAGTCTTGATAACAAATCGCTTGAATATCTCTGCTCTGAATACATAGACAATGATATTCCGGTCATAATGTGGGCAACAAGAGATATGTTAACCCCGTATGACGGGAAAAAAATTCACTACAACGGCAGAACGATACAATGGATAGCTCCGGAACACTGCCTGCTGCTTGTCGGGTACGACGATTACAACTATATTTTCAGAGACCCTCTGAAGAACCAGACCACTACTTATTACCCGAAGGCAAGCGTTGAAGTTGCATACGAAGGACTGTTCAAGCAGGCGATAGTTATTGAAAAGACCTCGACCGCCTCTCCGCCGCAGACCTCAGGCACGCCCTCCTCCCCGCAGAACAAGCCTGTCTCTGACCCGCAGGAATATGTAAAGCCGAACGAGGCGGATAAGGGCTATATGGCTGACCCGATAGACCTGTATTCCGGCAGCCACATTATTGATGTTTCGCTTTTAAGCCTTTTCGGCGGGCAGAAGACCTCTGTCACCGCGGGCTATAATTCCGGAAGGCTCAGCGAAGGGGCGCTCGGCGTCGGCTGGTACCACAATTATGAAAAGCATATTGCCGCCGACGGCGCAGGCTATCTGGTATATGACAATCCGGGCGTTTACAGCTGCTATGAGCCTTCAGGCGGCGGCAAATTCAGCTGTACATCTAAAGGCAGAGAAGGATATTCGCTCACAAAGACCGAAACCGGCTTTACGCTCGATCTGAATGGAGAATCGACCGAAAGCTACGACAGCTCGGGCAGACTTACCAAAGTTACCGATAAGCAGGGCTTTGTCACACAGATAGCCTATTCGGATAATCTTATCACCGTGACCGATGCCGTCTCCGGCAGACACATTTATATGCAGACAGACGCCGACGGCCTTATAACAAAAATATACGATGACAGCGCAAGAGAAACAACGCTTAAATACGAAAACGGCTTTCTTATCTCCGTGACCGATCCCGACGGAAACACGCTTTCCTATACATATAACGACGGCGGCAGGATAGAAACCGGGACCGACGGCGAGGGAGTATGCTACTTTACCGATGTTTATGACGCCGAGGGGCGCGTGACCGAGCAGAGCGACGGCGAGGGCAGCAAGACATATATTTCCTACGGTGAAAACGGCGCGCGCACCGTTACCGACCGCACCGGCGCCGAGACCGTGCATACCTTCAGCCAAAACGGTCAGCTCATAAGCTATACCGACTCAAACGGAAACACAACGCAGTATACATATGACGAAAGCCTCAATACGGCGTCGGTGACCGACCCGCTCGGGCATACATCCTACGCTGTTTATAATTCCTTTAACAAGCCTGTAAGCGTTACTGACCGCAACGGCGGCACCACCCTTTACACATACGACGCAAACGGAAATATCTCCGGCATAATTTATCCTCAGAAGGGCGACATAAACCGCGACGGCTTTACAGATATAAGGGATCTGGTACGCTTTAAGAAATATACGGCGCAGCTCTCCGGAAGCGCGGAATACAACGACGACATAAATTCAGACGGCAGTATAAACAGCCTTGATTTGGCAGGGCTTCGGATAATGCTGCTTGAAGAAAGCAGCATACGCTCAAAGGAAAGCTTTACCTACAACGAATACAACCAGCTTCTCACCCACACCGACCTGCGCGGTACGGTCACCCAAAACAGCTATGACCAAAACCGAATGCTGTCGGGACAGACGGTGGGAGAAAGGCAGAAGACCCTGAGCTATGCAAACGGGCTGCTTGTTTCGGAAAGCGACTTTAACGGCAATGCCACGCAGTACAGCTACAACGGATTGGATCAGCTTGCTTCCGTGACCGACAGCGGAAACAGGCAGACCTCCTACACCTATGACAAGAGAGGCAATATTTTAACGGTGACCGACGCGCTGGGCGGCGTTACGAGCTATACCTACGACGGCAATTCCCAGAAGCGCTCCGAAACCGACCCCCTCGGCAATACAACGTGGTATTCCTACACCGGCAATATGAAGCTTTCCCGCGTCACCCTGCCCGACGGCGGGCATATCACCTATAAGTACGACGGAGAGGACAGGCTTTCTGAAACAGCCGACCAGAAAGGCAATATCTCATCAATAGAATATGACTCCGCCGGAAGAAAAATTGCCGAGACCGACGCGTCCAAAAACAAAACAGAGTACGAGTATGACACCGCCGGAAATGCAGTTAAGATTACAAACGCGGCAGACGGCGTTACGGAATACAGCTATGACGGCGAAGGCAGCGCGGTATCGGAAACCGACCCTGCCGGCAATACAACATACTATACATATGACGCGGCAGGACGGGTAATAAAATCCGTAAACGCGGCGGGAGGTGCAACTCTTTATACCTACAGCAGTGCCGGCGATCTGCTGAGCGTTACCGACGCGCTCGGAAATACGGTAAGCTATACATACGATATGTACGGCAACAGGCTTACCGAAAAGGACGCTCTCGGCAATACAACACGCTATGCCTACGACGCGAATAACAATCTGCTTTCCGTGACAAACGCTTTGGGGCAGACCACGCAGAACACCTATGATTCGAGAAACCTGCTTGTCTCCTCCGCCGACCCGGCAGGCAACACCACCCTTTACGGCTATGACAGCCTGGGAAGGCTCATAACGCAGACCGACCCGAACGGCAACACTGTAACCACCGAATACGACGCGGCAGGCAACGTGACAAAAACGACCGACGCTAAGGGCAGCACGGTCTCCGAGGCGGAATACAATGAGACCGGCAAAGCCGTCTCGGTCACCGACGCCGCAGGCAGCACAACGGTCAGCGCCTACGATGCCGCCGGAAATCCCGCCTCTGTTACCGACGCGCTCGGAAACCGCACAAATTACGTTTGCGACGCCTTGGGCAGAGTCACATCGGTCACCGACCCGTCGGGCAGACAGAGCCGCGCCGCTTATGACGCGCTCGGCAATATAACCCTGCTTACCGACGCAGGAGGAGCCTCCACACGCTATACCTATGATTCATCGGGCAGGCTGACTAATGAAAGCACGGCGTCGGGCGGCACGGTCTCCTACGGCTACAACTCGCTTAATCTTAAACAAACCCTTACCAATGCGAGGAACCAGACAAGGACCTTTACCTACGACCTGTCAGGCAGGATAACCGGATATACAAGCCCCGAAGGCACGGCAGGCTTTACCTATGACGCGAACGGCAATCTGCTTACCGCCTCGTATCAGAACGGCACTGTCACAAGGGAGTATGACGCGCTGAACAGGGTGACAAAATACACCGATACAAACGGCAGGACCGTAAGCTATGAGTATA
>CALWUZ010000172.1 GCA_944384845.1 uncultured Clostridia bacterium | reverse complement strand
TAAGACTTGAACAACCTTATTGTACTACTTAGGGGAATTTTTTTGTATAACTTTTTACGCACACCCGCATAGCGGGTGGTTGTTTGGTTTGCTCTTTGAGCAAACCAGCCTAAAGGCACTAATACACAAAAAAGCCCTTTACAGATTTTAAATCTATAAGGGGCTTTTTTAATTTAAAACGATAATACGCAATCACTGAATCTGAACTTTTTGCGAAACTATTTAAAATATTAACGTTATAAAAACAAAAGAGTTCCCGCAAAGCAGAGCAAAATACTCAGTATCTGCCAAAAGGAAAATTTTTCCTTGAAAAATATTCTTCCGGAAAAAGCTGAAAAGATTATGCTTCCGCCGGTTACAAGAGGGTATAAAACCGTGGCGGGCAAATTTGTGGCTCCTATCAGCTGAAACATATACGAAACACCGCTGACAACCGCCGAGCAAGGTAAAATCAGGATTGACAGCTTGGAAGAAAACGAAAAATCACTACTCTCCTTCTTGCAAATCAACAATACAACAGAGCTTAATATAAATTTCCATATGCCCGAATACATTACAAAGGTCATACAGTTAACAGTGGAATTTGTTGTATTTATCTGATGACATTTGGATATTATGCTGACTATTCCGTTTAAAATAAATATAGCTATACATAAAAGCAGCTGTGATTTGTTAAATGAATATTTTGATTTATTTGAAAATATTATAGCCAGAAGTATTATTATCAAGCCTAAAATTCTTATATAAGTCAGCTTCTCTTCCAAAAAGAAAACGCCGAATAAATACGGAAGAAGCATTCCGCCGCTCATCAAAAAAATAGAATATACGGCCATATTCCCTGCCTTTAATATCCGAAAGCCCAGAATTGTGTAAGCTGTGCAGCACAGGGACATAAAAAAGGCAAGCGTTGCAGAAAACACGGAAAATTCAATTTTAAAGCCCGAAAAAGCAAAAAATATAATCGCCGTAATCAATCCGATTATAGCGTTGAATTTCAATCCGGACAACAAATCCGCACCCTCGACCGCCTGATATTTTTTTTGAAGCGCGAAGTCAAAAGAGAGAAGCAACGCCGCCATAATAACAATAGTATAATCCATTAATTCACCTCATATTAACCCAAGATTACTCAGTAAACGGCAATTCTTTACATTGCTTATTTAACACGCTCCGGCAAGTGCGGTTAACCGTTTTATCGGCATTGCTTATAACAGCCGTTACTTTTTCCTGAATTTCAGCACGATTGGAAATTTGATAACAATTAAATAAAATCTTCTATTTTCCACTCGTTATACCATCGAAGCTTGGGCATATCGCCGTCCCACTCTATCGGCAGCCATACATATCCGGACTCACAAGTGTTTTCAGCATGCCTGCATTCTTTTCCGGGAAGCGGCTGAGGAGTTCTGGGAGTCAAATCCGGCTTATAAGACTCAAAATCCTTTTCAAATTTTTCGATGGTTTCCCTCGCTTTTTCCGGAACCCAATCATAAGGGAGCCATCTGTCGGCGCAGGCAATATACAAGTCCGTGTCCGGAACTTTAAGAACACAGGATATCTGCGAATTAAAGGAAATATGATATGTATCGTTTATACACGGATCCCCCAAATCGGTATATTCCCCATGAAAATCAGTAAAAGTACATACTTTTGTCGGATTCGGGAAATATCCTGTTGTTCCGGAGGTAAACAAATACTTTTTCCCCCTGCGCTCAAAATAAGCCGGAGCCTCTCTTGTGTGCGGAGGATAAAGACCTGAGAAATGCGTTGAATATTTTCCGTTAACTTCAGTAAAATCCTCCGAAAGCTCCGCACAAATCAATGCAAAATGAGGTCTCTCAAAAATAATATATCCTTTTTGCGTTTCTCTGTCAAAATGCAGCGTGAAATCTCCCGAATCCATTTGCAGCGGATGATAAGCCGGTTTCAACATCTCATAAGGACCCTCAAAGCTGTCAGCCTGCATAATACACATATATTGATTTGAAAAGCCGCACATAACCTTAATCCACGCGACATATTTGTCCGTTTTGGGACAGTATAGAATATGCGGCCGTTCAAAGGCATATGTAGGATGCGTCGGAAGAGCAAGATTTTCAGGTGTGGGCGGAATGATCAATCCGCAGTCCTTCCAATTATACAGATCTGCCGATGCATACAGTCTAACACCCCAATGCCAGTCCGCTCCACCGCTGTGGGTATATTCCTTGTTTTCTCCGAACCAATAATATAATTTTGCATTTTCATTATAAAATACCGAAAATCCGTGCGCCTGTATGGGCTTCCCCTCAGTATCAAGCCATTTTTGACCCGGTCGGATAGTGCTGTACATAAAAATCCCTCTTGTATAAAAAAATTAATCTTCGCAGCGTTTCAATGCCTGCAAAAAAGTACGGCCGATGATTATATCTGCGGCAAATTATCAAATTATTTTATAATCTTTAAAAGCATTCCGGGCTTGCCGGAATCTCCGGACGAGGCAGCGCCTAATCCGATTTGATTAATAAAGTCTCCTGAAAGAACAATCTTATTTCCAGTTATCAGAACCTTATCCGTTACATCCGTCAGTTCATCGGAAAGAAGATCCGCAGCAAAAAGCCTTACCTGTTCCGACAAATGCTTAAAAACAATTGTTAGGCTGTTATATTCTCCGAAAATCCCCACGGTATCGGCATCATCGGCAAAAGCGGTTATATCGGCTTTATAGAGCTGTCCCTGCACATCGGGCTTTGTTCTGGGATATACCGCTACTGAAAACACACCGTTCGGATTCCTGCATGCAGAGACAAACGGCTTATCCGATTCAGACTTTACCAGCGGAAGAGTAGTATTTCTTGCTATACTTGCGGGCGCACGCTGCGCTATATTATGTCCTATAGCCTCAGGCTTCCAGGTGTCGCCCTCTCTGAAAAGCCAGGAATCCTCCAGCCACTCGGAAGAAATTTCATTTTCTGAAGCATAAGCCGGAAAAGCGGGCGCTATTTTACTGAATCTGACCGCTCTTCCCACCTCGTCCTGAGATTTCGCCTCCGGAAGCCCGGGATAACGCATAATTCCGAATGTAAGCCCCAGCGCCGATGCCATATACAGCTCATCTTCACAGTTAATA
>CALWUZ010000171.1 GCA_944384845.1 uncultured Clostridia bacterium | reverse complement strand
AAAGAGCTTCATTTAAAAATTGTTTGATTTGATATCGAAACAAAAAAGATACGGCAGAATGCCGTATCAGGAATTAAGCTTTTCGTCAGAAAAGTTTTTGTCGGATTTCGGTGAATGCCCAAAATACTTAATATATGCACGATAAAAGGTGGAATAGTTGTTAAAACCGCATTTTTTGTAAACTGCGACCGGCTTTTCTCCGATTGAAAGCAGTTTTCTTGACAGCAGCAGCCTTTTTGTAGTAATATAATCCCCAACAGTTGAGCCGGTGACTTTTTTAAATCGGCGGCAGAGCTGAGAAGTGCTTATATAGTATTTTGAGCATATTTTATCAAGATTTATGTTCTGTGAAATGTTGTTATTTATGTATTTGATTATTTCATATTCTATGGAGCTTTCCCCCGAATTTTTTTGAGATAGCTTTCCGAAGGCACTGTTGATTAAATTTAACAGGGGCATTAAATTTGAAATTATATTTATTCTTTCGTTATCACAATGATTTACCATGGAAAAAATTAATTTTTGATAGGTATCCTCTTCAAAATCCGACATTCTGTATTTGTTGAGATGTCCTGATTTTCGGTCAAAAAACGGTCTTAAAAGATAGCCTTCAGAATCAAATGAGTTAAACAGATCCGGATGAAAGCTAATAACGATTCTTTCATAAGGTTCAGTCGGCTTTATTTCAAGATAATGAGCTTCTATGGGGCGCGTGATCAGAATATCCCCGCTTTTAAATTCGTAGCGTTTTCCTTCAATATGGAATACTCCCTTGCCAGACACGATATACAGTATTTCAGCATTTGAATGAGTATGAAGCTTAAATTCGGTCTGATTGGGAACTTCGTCACGGCTGTGGGATACAACAATGTTTTTATCATGAAAAATATAGTTCCACATAGTTTCACATCTTTCACAGATTATAGCTCCATTTTACTCCGCATTGCTTTAAAAAGCAATATTTTTCTTAGTTTTAGGAAAATTTATTGCATATTTTGTTATAATTTGAAAGGATAATCTTTATGTATGAAACAATAGCAGAAGAAAACCGCACTGTTAGAAAGGAATATCTGCTGCCCGAAAGAATCATTGAGTATAAAAATATTGAAAATATACAAAAGCTTATGCAGGAAAAGGCAAAATGCGTTTCCTTTAGCAATGATATTTTCACAGTATTTTCCGGGAAAAGCTCGTATATAATATTGGATTTCGGGAAAGAAATCTCCGGCTGTATCAGAATTATAACAAGAGAGTGCAATAAAACCGCAAAGTTCAGGCTTACCTACGGAGAATCGCTCAGCGAAGCCTACTCATATATAGGCTTGAAAAACGCTATGAACGATCATTCGGTAAGAGATAGTATAATAACCGTTTCAAATATGTCTGATTTATCCTTTTCAAATACCGGCTTCAGATTTGTAAGATTAGAGCTATTTGAGAACGCGAGCGTTAAAATACAGAATATTTTTGCAGTGAACATGTATGACAGCTTTGAAAACGAGGCTTTTGTCGAAACAGATGATGAAACGGTTAATAAGATATTAAGAACTGCGGCATACACATTGAAGCTTTGCTGCCAGAACGGATACATTTGGGACGGAGTTAAACGCGACAGGCTTGTCTGGTCTGGTGATCTTCATCAGGAGATAATCACATCGCTGTATTTATTCGGAGACAATGTTAATATTAAAAATTCTTTACTTTTCTTGAAAAGCGATACGCCGGCAGACAGATGGATGAATAACATACCTTCCTATTCGGCATGGTGGGTCATTAATCTTTGTGTTTATTGCAGTATGACAGGCAACTCAGTATTTTTTAATGAAAATAAGGATTACGCGAAGTCGATAATAAAACATTTCAACGAATGTATCAATAAAAACGGAATTATGAATTTCGGAATAGACGGAAGTATGAAATTCTTTCTTGATTGGCCGACATTGAATACTGAGGACTCTGTTATAGGAACGGCTTGCATCATATGCCTAATGGCTGAAAAATATCTGGAAATTGAAAAAAATAACGCGTGTGACGATATTCTGCGTAAGCTTTCGCGCTATACCCGGTCGGAGTGTAAAACAAAGCAGGCGCGGGCGTTTCAGATTTTAGCCGGAGGGAGTGAGCATAATGCAAAGGCTTTTTTTGAAAACGGGGGTGTCAGGGGCTTTTCGACTTTTACGGTGTATTATATTCTTACGGCATACAGTATGTCGGGAGGAAGAAATCCGCTTAAATTAATAAAAGATTATTTCGGTGCGATGCTCTCGCTCGGCGCCACTACATTCTGGGAAGACTTCGACATTTCATGGCTCGAAAACAGCTCTGGAATAGATAAAATTCCAAGCCAGGGGCAAAACGATATTCACGGTGATTTCGGGAATTACTGCTATAAGGGTTACAGACACTCCTTATGTCACGGGTGGGCCTCGGGAGTATTTTCATTTATAATTGAAAACATTGCCGGTATCAGATTTAAAAACAGCGGAAAAACTGTTGAAATCAATCCGGATTTATGCGGTTTGAAATATATGAATGTAACTCTCCCCACTAAATACGGAAATTTGAACGTTAAAATATCTGACGGAAATGTTTATGCACAGGCTCCGTCGGATTTGGAAATAATTAAATAAGGTTGTTTGAAATAACTATAATTCATAACGGAGGTTAAGATGAAATATTTTTCTTTTCAAAGCCAATGGATATGCGGCGAAGAATTTGCCGAAACGGAACCGCGAAATGTATTTCACCGTGAAGGTCTTGCTGTATCCGCCGATGCTTCAAAAGATGTGCCGTGCAACTGTCATATGGCGGTCAGGAGCAATTTTTTCATTCCCTACGGTTTTAAAAAAGTCATATTACGTCTAACCTCCGATGATTATTATAAACTGTGGATAAACGGTAGCTTTGTCGGTCAGGGACCTGCGCAGGGGTATTATTTTTCATACTATTACAATGAATACGACATTACTTCCTTTGTTAATAAAGGGGAAAATCAGATTTTCCTTGATGTTTACTATCAAGGACTTTGTAACCGTGTATGGAACAGCGGAGATAACAGACAGGGACTTGTCGCGGACATACTGGTGGATGGCAGAATAATAGGCGGAACCGACGGCACATGGGAATACACCTATGATCCGCGTTATATTTCTAACCGTGCTACCGGATACGATACACAGTTTCTTGAGGATTACGACAGCCGTAAATGCCTTGCAAATTGGAGACCTGTGTGCGTCCGCAAAACCGATTATCGCTTTTATCCAAAGCCGCAGCCGACTTTGGAGTGGTACGATATTGAACCGCAGACCTACAACATACTTCCCGACGGTACATTACAGCTTGACTTCGGTCATGAAATAACCGGTACTCTTTGTATAGAAGTTAATGGTCATAGCGGGGAAAGGCTTATCATCAGATACGGCGAAGAATTGCTCGAAAACGGCAGAGTGCGTTTTAATATGCGCTGCAACTGCCTTTACGAAGAGACATGGATTTTAGCGGACGGTGAAAGCAGCTTTGAAGGGTATGATTATAAAGCCTTTCGCTACGCCGAAATAATACCCACAGACGGAAAAGAAAACTGTGTAAAAAAGGTTGCTGCGCGGGTGCGGCACTATCCTTTTGATGATAACGCCTGCACTCTTTACTGCTCTGATGAAGTGCTTAAATCCGTATTTGAAATATGCAAAAGCGGTGTAAAATTCGGAAGTCAGGAAGTATTTGTGGATTGTCCCTCAAGAGAAAAAGGTCAGTATGCCGGTGATTTGACCGTCACGGGCGCTTCGCATATTTACCTTACAGGTGATATAAGGCTTTTTAAAAAAGCAATTGAAAATCTTGCTCAGTCTCAAACCATATGTGACGGCATGCTGGCTGTTGCTCCCGGTTCGTTAATGCAGGAAATTGCAGATTATTCCCTGCAATTTCCCATACTTCTGTTACGTTATTATCATCATACTGGCGACCGCAGCTTTTTAAGAGAAATGCTGCCGGTATGTGAACATATGCTGGCACATTTTGAGCAGTTCAGTCGTTCTGACGGTTTATTGGAGAATGTCGATTCCTGGAATTTGGTAGACTGGCCTGAAAACATGCGTGATGATTATGACTTTCCGCTGACAAATCCCATAGGACCGGGCTGCCACGCGGTTATAAACGCTTTTTACATCGGAGCTTTAAAGCAAACCGAGGAAATTAAAAGACTGCTCAAAATTGATTTTGTCCCAAAAGCAGAAAGCCTGAGAAATACCTTTAACAGTATTTTTCTGCTTAAAGATACTGGATGTTATGCCGACAGAGAGAATGGACACCACTCTTCATTGCACGCTAACGTCATTCCGGTCTATTACGGTTTGGAGCCGGAGGAAAACCGCCGAGTTATAGCTAATTTTCTAAAAGAAAAAGGAATGTGCTGCGGTGTATATATGTCCTATTTTTATTTAAAGGCACTTGCAAAATGCGGAGAATATCAGAAGGTTTATGATCTCTTGACCTCAACCGGTCATTGTTCATGGTATAATATGGTGAGAGAGGGCGGCACAACCTGTTTTGAGGCATGGGGCAAAGATCAAAAAATAAATACAAGTCTGTGCCATCCGTGGGCAAGCGCGCCGATTTCCATAATCATAGAAGATATTTTAGGAATATCTTATTCTGACGGTAATAAAGAGACGTTAAAAGTGTCTCCGCATATTCCGCAGACTTTAAAAAGTCTTGAAATGCAAATCCCGCTGTTAAACGGATGCTTGCAGGTTTGCCTAAGCAATTCCTTTTATCGTTGGAAATTGCTGTAATCAATCATAAGAAGTCGGGGAATCATTTCAGCCTTCATTCTTATTGCGGAGAGATACGGTTTAAAGTAAATACATTAAGGCTGAGGAGGTTGACGAGATAACAAGTCGGCTTTTTCAAGAAAAAATACGAAACGGGATTATCCGATGTTTTAACAAGACTTGCAGACATCGAGAAAGCCGCCTGTCTGCTGGATAAAGCATTACTCCGTAAATTAAAAATGCTCAAGCCCGCAAGCGGTATGGACAGCATTCCAGCCGATGAAAAAGAAAAACGGATTTCCTTTTCAGCCGCGCTGCTGCCATACCGAAAATATAACATCACAGCCGCAGCTGTATGGTCTTATACAGCTGCGGCTGTGATGTTATAGGAATTCATATGTTTTGCTTTTTTATGCCGAAAATCATTCTCAAAATTCCGCTTAAAAATTTAGGACTCTTTACCAGCACTACTTTCATAAAAGCTCCTCCCGATAACCTGAAATTAACGCCGCCAGCACGAAAAACCGAGAATTATAACCCATATCGCAAGAATGGCAACCAAGCACTTCGGAGGGCAAAAACAGCTTATCAGCAGACCGCATGCAAAGGTCAGTCCTATCGCACCCTTATTACAATTAAACCGTCTTCGCATTTCGTTTCCTCCTTACCGTGCTTACAATACCAGTATATTGAGAAAACGAAAAAATGTTACGGTTATTTATTTTTTACGGCGTTCCAGGGTCTTAAATCCTTTAATTCCTCAAATAAAGCAACATATGAAGCATATCTGCTCTGCTCAATATTTCCTTTTTTCAGCGCCTCTCTTAACGCGCAGCCTTTTTCGCTGGTATGCGTGCAGGAGGTAAACCGGCATTCACCGGCATATTCCTTAAGGTCGCGGAAATTGCAAATCAGATTTTCCTTGAATTTATAATCGCCTATATAATAATCCACTGAGGAAAAGCCCGGCGTATCCGCCGCATAGCCCCCGAACGGCAAAGGATAAAGCTCGGTATGTCTTGTAGTGTGTCTTCCCCGTCCCAGCTTCTGGCTCACCTCTCCTGTTGCCAGCTTTTCAGAGCCGAAAAGAAAATTCAGAATGCTTGATTTACCTACGCCGGAATTTCCCGAAAAAGCGCCGACGCTTCCCTTTAAAGAGGAGCAGAGCAAATCCATTCCCTCGCCGGTAAGGGCGGAGACCGTAAAAACACTGAAGCCGGCGCGCCTGTAAAGCTGCTCCAGATCGTCAAAGCCTCCCATATCGCGCTTGTTAAAAACAATTACCGGCTCAATTCCCCGGTACTCGGCAAGCGCCGCCGATTTATCAATAATATACGTGTTCGGCGCGGGATTTTCAAATGATGAAACTATATACAGCTTATCTATGTTTGCAACGGGAGGTCTTGACAGCTCGTTTTTCCGGGGAAATACCTGTTCCACAACGCCCTTGCCGTCCTCCGAGACGGTAAATTCCACTTTGTCGCCTACTAAAGGGGAAACTCCGCTTTTGCGGAAGCTTCCCCTTGCCCTGCATTCGAAGGTGCGTTCACCGTCGGAAACATAGTAAAAGCCTGAAAGCGCTTTTATGATAATACCGTTCATTACCTTCCCGTACCGCCGGAGGTATTGCCCGAGCTGCCGCCGGAAGTATTGTCATCAGAGCTGTCGCTCGGCGAGCTTTCGGAGGAATCATCAATAAGCTCGCGGTATTCCGTATAATTTCTGTCAATCTCAACCCTGCCGGTTCTGTAATTGACGACAATATCCGCCACGCTATAGTAATTTTCCTTATCTCTTGTAACCTTAACGGTAAACGAAACCGACTCAGACCTTGAGGTCACGTCTTCAAAGGTAAACTCATCGGTAGAGCTTGTAATATTTGTCATTTTGCTCTCAACGGTCATAGTGGAGTTGTTTTCCCATAGTGAGAAATAGAACTGCCCGGACGGGAAATCGTCAGGAAGCTCGACCGAAACATCAAGCGACACACCGTTGCTTACATAGATAGTAACCTCGGAGCCCTCAGGTATCTGCGAGGAGCCGGTATCCGGACTTTGCCTTACGACATAGCCCACGGGATAATATTTATCGTCAATCGTAAGGGTCGTTTCCTCCACCTTAGGAATAAGGTTTCTGTCTCTCAGCTGTTTTTCAGCAGCCTCCTGCGTCATACCTACAACAGAGGGAACGCTGACATTTTCAATTTCTTTTCCGCTGCTTACATAAACGGTTATTTCGGCATTTTCAGCTACAACCTCGGTGCGCTGAGGATCGGTTCTGATAACAAGTCCCGCCTCAACGTCCTCGCTGGGCATTTCGGTCACAACCGGATTGAAGCCCGCCGCCTTAAGCTCAGAAACCGCAGCGGATTCGGTTTTGCCGTAAACATCGGGTACCTTTTTGGTTGACTGCCCTTTGCTTATATAGAGAGTAATGGTAGCTCCTTTTTTAACGGTCTGACCCTCAGCCTTTGACTGCTCGTAAACATAGCCGTAGGCGTAATCGGGATTTGACTCCCATTCCTCCTCGAAAGTAAAGTTTTCGGTATATTCGGTGTTAGCCTTAATCTCCTCAAGCGTCTGACCGACAAAATTCGGACATTCGAGCTCGGTTCCGTTGCCAGAAAACAGCCTCGGAACAAATATGACCGCCAATATTATTATAGCTATGACAAGCGTAACCGCGATTCCGGCGAGGATAGGAATCATATTATTCTTTTCCTTGACCTCTTTCTGCTCCTCGATATCATCGTTTATCTGGACGCTGTCATAATCGAACGACTTCGGAACAAACTTTGTCGGCGAATCGTCCACAAAATAAGAATAATCAAAGGTCACCGACGGGTCTTTTCTGAATTTATCAAGATCGCACAGCATTTCCGCCGCCGACTGATAGCGGCGCTCGGGGGTTTTCTGCATTGCGTGCATAGTAATCTGCTCAAGCCCAAGAGGTATTGAACCGTTAATCTCGGTAGGAAGCTGCGGCTCGCGCTGAAGCTGCATTATAGCGACCGACACCGCGCTTTCCGCCTGGAAGGGAAGCTGACCCGTAAGCATTTCGTACAGTATCACGCCAACAGAGTAAATATCGGTTTTTTCATCGGTGCGCTCCCCTCTCGCCTGCTCGGGGCTGATATAATGAACGGAGCCTATCGCCTTGTCTGTAATGGTGCGCTGCTCGCTTCTCGCAAAACGTGCGATTCCGAAATCGGTTACCTTAATGGTACCGTCAGGCAGAACCATGATATTCTGCGGCTTTACATCCCTATGGACGATGCCCTTGTCATGCGCGTGCTGAAGACCCTTCAGTATCTGAATGGTGAAATGCACCGCATCCTTCCAGCGGAGACTTCCCTCATGCTCAATGTACTCCTTAAGCGTTATTCCGTCGATATACTCCATTACAATATACTGGATAAGATCGCCGAAGCTTACGTCGTAAACCTTGACAATATTGGGATGAGAAAGCATTGCTATCGCCTTTGACTCATTTTTGAAGCGGCGGACAAACTCCTCGTTGGATATAAATTCCTCCTTGAGGATTTTTACCGCCACTATACGGTTTTCCTGATTATCGTACGCCTTGTAGACGACCGCCATGCCGCCTACGCCGATAATCTCCTTAATCTCATATCTGCCGTCAAGTCGTTTTCCTACAAATTTATCCATAAGTCTTTTCCTTTCTGCTTACATGGTAAGAGTAACAACCGTTATATTATCTCCGCCGCCGTTCAGGTTTGCTTTGCTTACAAGACTGTCCGGCGTGTCGGCAATATCAGTGGACCGAAAAATATTCAGTATATCGCTGTCGTCGAGATAGTTGGTAAGACCGTCGGTGCACAGCAGCAGCGTATCGCCCTCGCTCATACTCATAACAGCGCTGTCGACAACCACGTTTTCTTCGGCTCCCAGCGCTCTTGTTATAACATTTTTGCGCGGATGCACTTTAGCGTCCTCAGGCGTTATCTTCCCGATTTCAATAAGAGACTGCACTACCGAGTGATCCCGGGTAAGCTGCTTTATTTCATCGTTGACAAGATAAATCCGGCTGTCACCCACGTGAGCGATAACGGCGCAGCCGTCTCTGATGAAAGCCAGAACGACGGTGGTACCCATGCCCGAAAGCGCGGCGTTTCCCACCGACATATCGTAAAGCCGGATATTCGCGCTTATAACGGCGTTGCGCACCATTTTTTCTATCTCGTCGGCGCGCATACTGTCGCGGTATGATTTAATAAGATATTCCGAAATATGCCTTACGGCGTTCTGACTCGCAACATTGCCGGCGTTAGCTCCGCCCATACCGTCACACACAACCGCAAAAACGGCACTGTCCGCGATGCGGCCTGCAAAATACGCATCCTGATTTGCCTTCCGTACCCGCCCGGTGTCGGTTTTACTGAAAATTTTCACCTGCTAACCCTCCTTTGCCTGTTTTCGCAGCTGTCCGCAAGAAGCATCTATGTCAGCCCCCAAGGTTCTGCGCACGGTGGCGTTTACACCGTTTTTTATGAGCAGCTCCTTAAAATGATTTATTTTATTTCTATCCGGCTTTTTAAAGCTGTTTTCCTTAACCGGATTTGCAGGTATAAGATTGACATGGCACATAATTCCTTTTAGAATTTCCGCAAGCCGCCTTGCGCATCCGTCGCTGTCGTTGACTCCTGAAATAAGCGCATATTCAAAGGAAATGCGCCTTGTGGTCACTCTCTGATACTCGCGGCAGGCGTTCAGCAGCTCCGAAATACCCCACTTTCTGTTTACAGGCATTATCGAAGAACGGATTTCATCGTACGGCGCATGAAGAGAAACTGAAAGCGTTATGGGAAAATTATAATCCTTAAGCTTTTTTTTTTTTTTTACTACGCCTGAGGTAGAAAGCGAAATATGCCTGAGCCCGATATTAAGACCCGCCTTGTCGGATACAAGCCTTAAAAACCTTACTGAATTGTCAAAATTGTCAAGCGGCTCGCCCATTCCCATCATTACGACGTTGGAAACCCTTATACCGTTGTCCCGCTGAGCGGCGGTTATCTGGGCACACATTTCCGACGCCGTGAGATTACGCGTAAGCCCGTTAAGCCCCGACGCGCAGAAGCCGCAGCCCATACGGCAGCCGACCTGCGTAGAAATGCAGACCGTGTAGCCGTGCTCATATTTCATCAGCACTGATTCTATATACTCGCCGTCGCAAAGCTCATAAAGATATTTCACTGTGCCGTCAAGCGCGGATTCAAGCCGGCGTGCAATTTTGACGTCCGCTATATAGGCGGCATCTTTAAGCTCAAGCTTAAGCTTTGCGGGAATGTCGGTCATGCTGTCAAGATCGGTTACGCCCGACTGAAGCCATCGGTAAAGCTGAGCGGCGCGGAATTTCGGCTGACCCATATCGGCAAGCATACGCTCAAGCTCTGCCGGAAGCATTGACCTTATATCGGTTTTATCCAAACGCGGCGTTTCCTCCTTCGGTTATTTATCCTTTACAATCAGCGCGCAATAAAAGCCGTCCGTCTTATCGGTATGCGGCATAAAGGTGCGCTCGTACGCCTTACGGTAACCATTATACTCCATAAGAAAGCGTTTTACAAGATTTTCATTTTCATCCCGCCTTAAAGTGCAGGTAGAATAAAGAATCCTGCCCCCGTCACTCAAATAATTACGGGCATTTTGCAGTATTTTGTACTGAATACCGCAAAGCTCCTTAAAGTCCGTTTCGGGTTTATATTTGATTTCGGGCTTTCTCCTGATAACGCCGAGTCCGGAACAGGGCACGTCGCAAAGAATAAAGTCAAATTTTCCAAGTCCTGCGTCATAAACCGACGCGTCCGCGCAAAGCGGCTTTATTATATCAATTCCAAGCCTTTCTGCGCCTTTTCTGATAAGTCCCGCGCGCTGCTCATAAAGGTCACAGGCGACAATTTCACCCTCGTTTTCCATAAGCTGCGCGGCGGTAAAGCTCTTTCCCCCCGGCGCCGCGCACATATCAAGCATGCGCCCGCCCCTTTTGGGAGCTAAAAGCGAAACTGCCGTCTGGCACGCCGCATCCTCGGCGTAAAAAAGACCCTGTCTGTAAAAATCGTTTGAGGCAATATCCATTCCGCCGTTTATTATAAGCGCATTGCCGATTCCGGCGGAAGCACAGGAAATTCCGGCTTCGGAGAATTTTTTTTTAAGCGAATCGGCGTCCGTTTTGAGTGTGTTGACTCTTACCGTAAGCGGAGCGGGCTTAAGACTTTCTTCAAGCAACGCCTTTGCGGTCTCGGTTCCGTAATCATCTGTGAACCCTTCTATTATCCATTCAGGGCAGGAGTACCGTACCGAAAGCGATTTAACCGAGCTATCATCGGGAAGTGACAGACCGCTCCGCAGTATATTGCGCAGAACGGCATTTACAAAACCGCGGTTTCGGCTTTCACCCGAAGCCTTTATCAGCTCAACCGCTTCGTTTACGGCGGCGCTGTCCGGAATTTTATCGGCAAACATTATCTGATACACTGCACAGCGCATAACCGCCAAGGTGTACGGCGCCACTTTTTTCAGCGGGGTGCTTATAAAACGTGAAAGCACATAATCAACCGTGATTTTTCGGTCGAGCGTGCCGTAAAATATTGCGGAGGCAAGCGCCCTGTCCGCCCCATTAAGTCCGCTGTTCTTTAAAACCGTGTTAAGCGCTATATTTGAATAGGCTTTTGCCTTTTCAACCTCTAAAAGCGCCTGCGCCGCGGCTTTTCTCGGATTTTTCATAATCATCTGCCGGGGCTCAAATCACGGTGCCGCAGGCTATAGGTCTGCCGCAAAGCATCTGTCCGGCGCTCATAGGCCGTGAGCTCTCGGGCTGCACCGTTTCAAGGCTTACCGAGGTGCCCCCGGCACAGGCGACAACAAGCCTGCCGGAGCTTTCCGTGACCGTTCCGGGAGCGGCGTTTACCTTTCCCGCCTCGGCGGCTTTTATAACCTTTATACGTTTACCGTCAAGGAAAAAATATGCACATGGCCAGGAATAAAAGCCTCGCACGGCGTTGCGGATTTCCGAGGCGGTTTTAGCTTTAAAGTCCAGCAGCGCCATTTCCTTTTTAATTATCGGCGCGTAGCTTGCTTTTTCCTCTTCCTGCTTTCTTGGAGTAACGTTTCCGCTTTCCAAATCAGCAAGGGTCTTCACCAATAGCCCGGCGGTTATGACCGAAAGCCGCCCAAACAGCTCATCCGCGGTCTCTTCAGCGCCGATTTCGGTTTCTGCTGTTTCAAGTATATCTCCCGTATCTATACCCTCATCCATAAGCTGTGAGGTAACGCCTGTCACGGTTTCGCCTGAAATTATCGCCCACTGCACGGGCGCGGAGCCGCGGTACTTCGGAAGCAGAGAAGCGTGACCGTTCACACAGCCGTATTTAGGGATTCTGAGGATTTCCGGCGGAAGAATTTTGCCGTAAGCGACTACCACTATAACGTCGGGCGCGATTTGCTTTAAAATCTCCTCAGCTCCGCCGTCTCTCAGCGTATTCGGCTGATAAACCGCAATGCCATGCTTTTGGGCGCAGACCTTTACAGGCGGCGCTGTTATAATGTGCTTTCTTCCGACCGGCTTATCCGGCTGGGCAAATACTGCCGCCACGCTGTGCCCGGCTGAAATCAGCGCATTAAGCGTTTCTACCGCGTAGTCCGGCGTGCCCATAAACACTATTTTCATTTATTCACCTCGGAATCAGACTTTTTGCTTATTTTATCAATATAAAGAATACCGTCAAGGTGGTCTATTTCATGACAGATTGCTCTTGCCTTAAAGCCCTCTGCCGTTATGGTAAAGGTTTTTCCGTTTCTGTCCTGCGCGCGTACTTTCACCTTCATCGGACGGGTCACGCAGTCATACCTTCCGGGAATTGAAAGACAGCCCTCTTCCCCATCCTGGCTTCCGCTCTGCTTTTCGATAACCGGATTTATAAGCTCTATAATTCCGTCTCCTACATCGACTATGCAGTATCTTCTGAGTATTCCTATCTGCGGAGCGGCAAGACCCACTCCTTCGGCGTGATACATGGTGTCCGCCATATCGTTGAGAATCATTGCAAGCCGGTCGTCAAAGGTAAGCTGCGTGCGGCAGACCTTTCTCAATATATCATCGCCGAGCTTTACAATATTTCTTAATGCCAAAATTTTTCCCTCCTGTAAAATATAAACGTCATACAACCGTTTCCGGATTCATATCCACTATTACGGCGGTATCGCCGGTATGCTTTATGTCAACAGCCTTTCGCAGCATTTCCCTGAATCTTGCACTGCTGCGGCATTTTATTATCATTCTGAAGCGGTATTTATTATTGATTACCGGTATCGCCGCAGGCGACGGTCCGAGAATAACTACCTTGACGTCGCTGTATTCACCGGCGGTCAGTTCCTTTATGCCGATGAAAACCGCGTTTACCGCCGCCTGCGCGTTTCTGCGGTCATAAGAACGTGCCGCGACTATACAGATATCGCAGTACGGCGGATAAATCATAAGTCTGCGGGTCATAATCTCCTCATTATAGAAGCCCTCATAATCCTGCTTTGCGGCAAGCGAAATTATATTGCTTTCGGGATTGACCGACTGTATAATCGCAAGTCCTCTGCCGCCGCCGCGTCCGGCTCTTCCCAGCACCTGAGTAAGCAGTGAAAAGGTTCGCTCGAAGCTGCGGAAATCCTCGCTGAAGGCGGCGCTGTCCGCCCCAAGAACACCCACAAGAGTGACATTCGGAAAATCAAGTCCCTTGGCTACCATCTGCGTGCCTAAAAGGATATCGTAATCCCCTGCGGCAAAGGCGCCGAGATATTCAGAATAGGATTCACGCGCCAGAGTACTGTCCGCGTCAACGCGGAGTACGCGCGCTCCGGGAAAAAGGCTTTTAAGCTCGTCTTCGATTTTCTGAGTTCCGGTGCCCAAAAACTTCATATGCGTACCGCCGCAGTTAGGGCATTTTGTATCTGCCGCGACCGAATATCCGCAGTAATGACACATCATCCGGCGGTTCGCCGAATGATATGTAAGCGAAATGCTGCAGTGGGGACAAGTAATAACATATCCGCAGGCGGGACAGGAGATATAGGTATTGTGACCCCGGCGGTTTAGAAGCAGTATCGCCTGCCTGTTTTCGGAAAGCGTCTGACTGACGGCGGAATACAGCCTCCTGCTGACGGCGGAAGAATTGCCCTCAAGAATTTCCTTTTTCATATCAACGGTTTCAACCCTCGGCAGAACCGCGCCGCCGTAACGGCTTGAAAGACGGAAAAGCGAATATCTGCCCGACTTTGCCGCCGCGAAGCTTTCGACAGACGGTGTGGCTGAAGAAAGACATAAAAGTCCGCCGTTAAGCCGCACGCGGAGCTTCGCGAGGTCTCTCGCGTGAAACCTCGGAGACTGCTCGGATTTATAGGTATGCTCCTGCTCCTCATCGATTATGATAAGACCCAAATCGGAAAACGGCGCAAAAACAGCGCTGCGTGTACCGACGGCAATAAGCGCCTTTCCGCTCTTTACACGCCGCCATTCGTCCATACGCTTCCCGACCGACATGGCGCTGTGGAAAACCGCCACCTTATCTCCGTAGCGTCCCGTAAAAATTCCCAGCATCTGCGGAGTAAGGGCGATTTCCGGCACCATAACGATAACGCCGCGCCCTTCCTCGGAGACCTTGTCCGCCAGCTTTAAAAAAACCTGCGTTTTGCCCGAGCCGGTAATTCCGTAAAGCAGCGATACCGCGCCGCTTTTTTTATTATATTCATTAAGCAGTCCGTTATATGCCGCCTGCTGTTCAGCCGTAAGCGAAATTTCCTCCTGCCAAGCCGTCGGTGGCGCGCTCCTGACGGTTCTGAAAACCCGCTTGTCAAAGCTCACAAGTATTTCTTTTTTTATAAGCCCATCTGCCACCGACGCCGAAACGCCGGTAAAATAGCAGATTTCCTTTACGCTTATGCTGCCGGAGGCTTTTACAAGCTCGGCGACCTCGCGCTGCTTATCCGTAAGTTTTATATTTTCAAGTTCCTCGCCGGAAACGGCGAGACGCACATATTTCTGGGTAGCGTCGTTCATCCGACGCTTGGGCTCGCGGCTTTTGATAAGCGCCTGCTTCTCACAGAGCGAGTCCAGCAGCTCTTCTCCGACGCCGAGGCTTTTTTTAATACTCGCGCAGTCTTTTTCGCCTTTTTCACTCAAATAAAGAAAAACAGACCTTTCGGTCCCGTCAAGCAATGAAGCAGAGGAAAACTCCTCATTAGCCGAATAATAGCTTATCAGTCTGTAATTAAGACCTGCCGGAAGCACCGCGCGCACCGCGTCGTAATATGTGCAGAAACAGTTTTCCCGCATATATTCACATAATTTAAGCAGCTCGCCGTTAAGCACGGGCTCACTGTCAATCACCGAATATATACCCTTTAAATTTTCAAGCTCTGCCGTTTTAAGCTTAAAAATAATGCCCTGTTTTTTAAAATTGCCCCTGCCGAAGGGCACGAGAACCCTGCATCCGGGCAGAGCCGACGGCTTAAGGACAGCGGGAACGGTATAGGTATACAGTCTGTCAAATGCGGAAGCCGTGCCTTCAAGCGCGATTTCAGCCGTTAAGCCTGTCATGATTATACTCCGGCGTCAGTTATTTATCAGACCGAGCTCTGCGGAAAGCTTGTCAATAGCTATACTTACGGGCTTTTCGGTCGATATATCGCCGGTTTCCTGCATATGCATTGAAATCTCTCTCGCCATATGCGCTATGTCGATCACAAGGCGGTACCTGTTGTCATAATATTGAATAAGTTTTCCTATATTCGGATTCAGCATTTTGAAAGCACCTCGTTAATAATATTTTTTTGCCTTTCTGTTTTCAGACGGCAGCTTTTTATAACCGATAAAAGCGAGTCGGCCGCCGCCGCCACATCATCGTTTACGATTATGTAGTCGTACTCCGCTGCGCGCTTTATTTCATTAAGCGCGCTTTCAAGGCGTTTTCCGATAAACTCTTCAGACTCTGTCCCCCTGCCCTCAAGCCGTCTTTTCAGCTCTTCAAAGGAGGGCGGCATTATAAAGACGGTCACCGCCTCAGGCAGCCTGCGGCGGATCTGCGCCGCGCCGTTTACATCAACCTCAATTATTATATCCCTGCCCTCTGAAACCGCTTTTTCAACCGGCTTTCTCGGAGTACCGTAATAATTGCCCACAAAGAGATTATGCTCAAGAAGCAGATCGTTTTTAATCATTTCCTCAAATTTTTCGCGGGATATAAAATTATACTTTTCACCCTCGCGCTCGCCCGGCCGCATAGCGCGGGTTATGGACGATATGGAAAAGGCAAGCTCCGGACAAGCGCTGAAAAGCGCAGATAAAACCGTGTCCTTCCCCGAACCCGACGGACCGGAAACAACAAAAACCCCGCCCTTACTCATCCTCTTCCTCCTCGCCGTCAACGGCGTCCTCGTCCTCGGTTATGCGGTTTGCCACCGTCTCCGCCTGAAGATAGGTCAGAATTATATGGTCGCTGTCGGTAATAATCACGGCGCGCGTCCGTCTTCCGTGGGTGGCGTCGATAAGGGTTCCGCGTTCCTTCGCGTCCTGAATCACACGCTTTATCGGCGCTGATTCCGGACTGACAATAGCCACCATACGAGCGGCGGACACCATATTGCCGAAACCGATATTGACCAGCTTCATATCAAAACCATCCTTTATATTTTTATGTACATCATTCAATGTTCTGAATCTGTTCCCTGATTTTTTCTATTTCAGACTTAATGTCAACCACCGTGCGCGCAATATCTATGTCCTGCGCCTTTGAGCCAATAGTGTTTGCCTCGCGGTTCATTTCCTGAACGATAAAATCAAGCTTTCTGCCTACCGGTCCGCCGCCGTCAAGCAGCTGCCGGAGCTGCTCTATATGGCTTCTCAGCCTGACCGTTTCCTCAGATACCGCCACCTTGTCGGCAAAAACGGCGGTTTCTGTAAGCAGCCGCTGCTCGTCAACCTGGACGTCGGCAATAAGCTCTCTTATTTTCTGCTCAAGCCTTTGGCGGTATGCCGTGACGGTTTCCGGAGAGCGCTCCTCGATATACTCAACCTTCCGGAGTATTTCGTCCGCCCTTGAGAGAACATCGGCTTTGAGCTTTTCGCCCTCGGCGTCGCGCATAGCAATAAAGCTGCCCATCGCTTCTTCCGCGGCAGCAAGCACCGCCGATGTAACCGTTTCTTCCTCAAGCATCTGTTTTTTTACGGTGAAAAGCTCCGGAATATTCATAAGCGACGACATTTTAACATCATTTTTTACGCGCAGCCGCTCTGACAATCCCTTCACGGCGTTAAGGTAAGCCTCTGCCAGCGCCGTGTTCGCCTCGACTGCGGCTGTTTCCGCGCCTTTGTCCTCAATAATAACCGAGACCTCAAGCTTTCCTCTTGAGATTTGCTGCTGACAAAAGCTTTTAAGCTTTTCCTCCAGATACATATACCCGCGCGGCAGGCGCGATGTAAATTCAAAATATCTGTGATTAACCGATTTAAGCTCAACCGTAATATCAAGACCGGAAGCCGTATATCCGGCGCGTCCGAATCCGGTCATACTTCTTGCCATTTAATTCACTTCCAAAAGCAATCCTCATACTGTTTCATATTATTTTACCAAATTAACCTTGCCGATGTCAACCTTTTGGCTTTATTGTAACTTTTTTTTAATATTTAATCCCTTTGAGAAAGTTTTAAGAGACAAAAAATATCAGCTCTTTTATTATATTTTTATATTGACAATCACTTTTCTATATGCTAAAATATTTAGGTCTCAAAAAACGGAGAGGTATCGAAGCGGTCATAACGAGGCGGTCTTGAAAACCGTTTGCCCAAAAGGCACATGGGTTCGAATCCCATCCTCTCCGCCATTTAAAGCTTAATACACACTATTACGTGCATCAATTCGGAGAAGTACTCAAGTTGGTGACGAGGCGCCCCTGCTAAGGGCGTAGGTCGGCTAAACACCGGCGCAGGAGTTCGAGTCTCCTCTTCTCCGCCACGTCGGAGCAAGCTTTGTATCGCTTGCTCCGATTTTTTATAAAAATCAGAGCGCGCTCACGCCGCTGCTCATCCTTTCCGCAAAAAATCACGCTCGGCTCAACTGCTCGGTTGTAAACGCCCTCGCAATACTTCGCTGTCACTACCAACTTTTTGCGAGTTACGAGAGTTCAACTCCCACCGCCGAAAACGGTAAAATATCTTTTTCATGTGACTTAGACAGAAAGAAGCGGCAATTTTCAACGGAAAATTGCCGCTTCTTTTGTTCTCTTAATTATACGGAGGTGTTTATGATGATTAATATTGAAAACTACATATCACGGCTGACAGACTTGCTCCGGCACCGGTTTGGCTCAAGGCTTTTATATGTAGGACTTCAGGGCAGCTATCTTCGGGGCGAAGCAACTGACAGCAGCGACATAGATGTTATGGTTGTTATTGACGGTTTAAGTGTTTCGGATTTGGATTGTTACCATGACATTATTTTTACTCTGGAGGAACCGGATAAAGCCTGCGGTTTTATATGCAGCAAAACCGACCTTGAAAATTGGAACTCTCTTGAAATATGCCATCTTATAAACAGCACAAAAGACTGTTACGGCGTATTGAGCCGGCTCGTTCCTTCGTATACGGAATATGACATACGCAATTTTGTGAAGATAAGCATCAATAACCTGTATCACGAAATCTGTCACAGATATATTCATGCCGATCAGAGCAAAAACACCGAGGCATTGCCCGGCTCTTATAAAAGCGTATTTTTCATTCTTCAAAACCTTTACTTTTTAGAGCATGGAAAATATATAAAGACCAAGGCTGAGCTTATACCTCTGTTATCCGGCGTCAGCCGAAGCGTTTTAGAGAATGCCGTTAAGCTGAACGGAGGAGCGGAATTTGATTTTGCCGGGAGCTTTGAATTACTTTTTAAATGGTGTCAGGACACACTTAAAGCTCTGTAAATACATTTTCGGTATAATTTTATATCGTTTTTCCGATATCACTTTCCGAAAATGTATCTGAAATAATCGGTGTCGAGCACGCCTTTGCAGTATTTGATTTTATTTCTTACCTTTGTTTTCACCGAATCGACATACCCGTCCGGAACAACCGTCATTTCATCCTTAGGAACAAAGCTGCCGCTTGCCGCATAGTAGGTTCCGAGATCGGTTTTCCAGTCATAATTTGTATTGAACACTAAAGCCTCCGCGCCGGACAGCGCATCCCTGCCGGGCAGCAGGCGCGAATCAAACTCGGTTCCAAATAGATTTGAAAGGGTCGGCAGAATATCAAGACTGAATGTGGGTGCGTCGACAACAATCGGCTCCCGCTTTTCGAGACATCCGCTCCATATAATAAGGCAGGAATGATCCCTTTCAAAATAATTTGTCACATTATAGCCGTACAGCTCTGAAAGATACGGCATATTTCCGAGTGCCGCGTCCGAATCAAGACCGTAAGGAAAATGGTCTGAAGAAATACAGATCACGGTATCGTCGGCAATTCCCTTGGCTTCAAGCTCCTTTACAAGATATGCGAGCGCGTCCTCAAAATCCAGATTTGCGGCAAGATAGCCCTTTACCGTGTCGGAATAAGGAAGATCCTTTACCCTGTCCCAATGCCTGCTCGTCATAGAATTGCCGGTTCTGGTATAGCTGCTGTGACCGCTGACCGTCATATAATAAACATTAAACGGCTGTCTGTCAATATATGTCGGAAGCGTTCCGCTTACCATTTCATAATCACTCTGCGGCCAGCGGTTTTCCACATACTGCTCCATTCCGTTTCCGTAGCCCATAA